>CAYMYI010000024.1:19787-31676 GCA_964394585.1 uncultured Roseobacteraceae bacterium | reverse complement strand
TTGCCTTGTATCGTTCCGAGAATCCACTGTATGCCATCCTAAGCAGGCGATGGGCAAAACCTTGGCTACAAGGGCTACAACCTAGCATCCGCGATGTCCCAACTTTCTTTTACCATGCCCGCTACCTCGACCGGCAATTGCTGTCCCAACTTACTTGGGCGGAGTGGGAACGGGAGCTCCAAAACATTCAACAAACGCTTACCGATTCGGTGTTAGCGGCTTGCCTGCAAGAGCTTCCTAAAAATGCTCTAGCCGCGCAAGGTGAATTCTTGCTTTCTACGTTGCAACAACGCAGAAACCAACTGCAAAGCGAAGCACGCGAGTGGTACCAACACCTAAGCCGTCGGGTAGAAGTCCTCGGAAGCCATGAGAATGAAATTATAGAGATTGAACCGCTCCCCGGCGACGAGGTCGAGGTCAGCATGTACCGTTCTGCCGACGCCGAAAACCACGATTTTATCACGTATCAGCGAGTATTTCTAGCCGAAGAAACCAAAGAAATACGTCTTTATGGTTTCGATGGCGAAGATATTTTCCGAAAAATGAATGCAACGCCGCTTCCCATTCGGTTGCGCATTGTGGGAGGAAGGGGCAATAACCAAATGCAGACTTGGAACAATGCCCGCCCAAAGCCTTTTTATGTATTTCAGCCGGGGGAACGGCAAACCATGCAACATGCTAAGGCAAGGCTCCGCAAATCGAGCTACCGATTTACGGATGGGTACAATCGGTACAGTCCCCAATTTCATATGATAGCCCCTCTCCTATTTTCAGGATTTAATCCCGACGACGGATTTATGTTAGGCGGAGGAATTACACTTACATTACAAGGCTTCCAGAAAGAACCTTATGCCCAAAAACACACCTTAGCCGCTAATTTCGCTCCTCGGACTTCTTCTTATCATTTTTATTATAAAGGAGAATTTACAGAGTGGATCGGTAACTGGGATTTAATACTGCATGGAAAATTAAACGAGCCTGGCTTTACTCGTTTCTTCTATGGGTTTGGAAACCAGACTATTTCAAACCAAGAAAAAAGAGAACTCGACGCTCAACACTATCGCACACGTTTCTCAGAGTGGTTGGTAGATGGTAGCCTCCAACGTAGTTGGCGTAGCAAAATTCACACCCTAGCCATCGGTGGCGTTTATCACTCGGTAATGGTGAGCGAACGGTTCAACACCTCAGAAAATCCTCGGTTCATTTTGAAATTTGCCGAGCAAGACCCTGTGGAGGGTCTGCCTTTATTGGGGAACAGAAGGCATTTTGCCACTGCTTATGTGCGTTATACAGCAGATACACGCAACCAAAGGGTGTTTCCTGAAAAAGGACTTCGAGGAGAGGTGCAATATCAAGTTACAAAGCATTTAGATGCCGATGCATTGAACTATACTCAGCTAAAGGGCAATGTGGCATGGTTTACCAGTTTTGGCAATTCTCTAAAAACCATCCTTGCTTTGCGCGTAGGAGGCGCTGCTAATTTTGGTACGTTTGAATTTTACCAATCCAATCAGTTAGGTGGTTTACACAACCTGCGCGGTTATCGGCAGTATCGTTTCGCAGGCGACTACAGTTTCTACCAAAATACCGAGGTACGCACTCGGTTGTTCAATTTCAGAATGCCTGTGGTAGCCGGTACGTTCGGCGCCTTGCTATTGCACGATATGGGCAGAGTTTGGTCTAATACCCCCACAGATTTATCGCTCATCGAATCGGCAGAAGCGTTACAACGCTTTGCTGTAGAATCGGGGTTGCATCGCAGTTATGGCGGAGGGCTTTGGGTTTACCTCCTTCCTCAAACGCTCCTATCGGCAGATTACGCCAAAGCTGTTAGCGGCGAACGCAGTTTTTTCTTTCGAATTGGCTTTTTATTTTAAGCATCTCATTCGATAGGCTGCAAACGCATTACCATGATACCCGATTGACTTTTCACGCTCTGTATATATTCTGCTAAGGGTTGGTCTGTAATGACTACTTCTTTTTGTGCGGAGGAAGCGTGCAGTAAATGCAAGCGACCGTTCTGCCAAGTAGCAATACCCACATGCGAAATGTCGAGCCCATTAATAGAGGTGGTCAGGGCAATCAAATCGCCTTCTTCAATCTGTTGTTCTACTGCCGCTATGTTTTCCTTCGGGATGAAATAACGGGGTTGTTGATTTAACCACTCTTCGCGCTGTTGGATGTCGCTGTAGTAGTCATCGTTGGCAAGCGAAGGATAACTCTTTCGGTGGGTACTCATAAAATTGATAGCCTTCGTGTACGGTACTCCCCCAAGCGCCTGAGTGATATCGGAAATGATTCCTTTTGCAGCGTTGTTGGCAATCCACTCGCTGAAATAATGCAAACGCGATGGGTAACCATCCAATTCGCCGTTGCGGTAGCGCAGATGTTGCAACGCTTGCGTGTAGGCTTCGAAGGTAAGGTGTTGGGTTTGCCACAGTTGTGCAAACACTACTACATTTTCAAGAAATGTGGTACAATCGAGCCCTTGTAAATTCACTACTAACTTTTCCTCTGCCCCATTCACCTCCAAAGTTTTAGCAACGTAAGGCGTTTGCAAAAATAGTTTTCCGATTTTGGTAGCAGCGGCTCCCATCGAACTTGCTTCTAAAGAGGCTAATGCATTGAGCGTTGCTTGGCAATGCGCTTTATCTTGCTGAGTACAAGTGATGTTTTGTGCAGCAAGGGGCAGAACCATCAAACATATGTATGCGCAAATGAGATTTCGTAAGGTGTTCATAGTTTCCTTTTTATAAAAACGAAGATAGATAGATTTTCTGCTTTCTGCATGAAAAAGCCTCCGCGCATACTACTCGGAGGCTTTCTAACCGACTGTCAGATTGCTTAGGCTTTCAGCACAATGCGATAGCGTGCCTTTCCTGCCTTCATATGGTCGATAGCTTGATTTACCTCTGCCATGGGGAACTCTTCTACCGTAGGATAGATATCGTGGCGCACACAAAACTCCAACATGGTTCGGGTGAGTGCAGGGCTACCCAACGGGCTGCCCGACAACGATTTTTCTCCTCCGATTAACCCAAACGCCGGGATTCCCATGGGTTCCAATACAGCTCCTACGGTATGCAATCGGCCTTTGGGTGCGAGCACGTTCAGATAGCCCGGCCAATCAAGAGATACGTTTGTGGTATTTAAAATGAAATCTAACGATCCGGCAATGGCTTGCATTTCGCTTGCATCGTGTGAATTAACCACTTTATGCGCTCCCATTGCCAAAATACTTTCTTTCTTATCGGGATTAGAACTAAACGCTGTTACTTCGCATCCCCACTTATTTAAAAACTTCACAGCAAGGTGTCCTAGCCCACCAATTCCGATAACCCCTACTTTATCGGTTGGTTTAACATCAGCAATTAGGATAGGATTGAATACGGTGATTCCTGCACAGAACAATGGCCCTGCCTTGCTCATATCAATTCCTTCGGGTAAAGGCGTCGCCCACGACCAATGGCAACGAATCGCATCGGCAAAGCCACCATGCCTGCCTACAATGGTTTGTTCTACCGAGGGGCATAAGTTGTGGCTTCCCCCCATACACTGGTTGCAATGCATACACGAAGCGGAGAACCACCCTAAACCAACTTTATCGCCAACTTTAAGATTTTTAACGGCATTCCCAACGGCGGCGACTTCTCCAACCACCTCGTGACCGGGCACAAAAGGGTATTGGCTCATGCCCCAATGGTTATCGAGCATGCTGAGGTCCGAATGGCACATACCGCAATAGTGCACCTTAATATCTACCGAATCATCGGGCAGCGCATCCAGCTCATAGTGAAATGGGGTCAGTTTCCCGCCAGCCTCTTGCGCGGCAAAAGCATTTACTGTTTTCATAATTTCACTCTTCTAAAATTTAAAAAATTGATGATTACAAGCTACGAGCATTCGGGCACTCTATCAAACTTGTTGCATTAAGAAATTGGATGTAAAAAAAGCTCTCATGCACTGACCCATGAGAGCTTTCAAAGCAGAAATTTATGATGGACTAATCTCTGAATTCGCGGTATGATTTTTCAACGGTTTCCCCATTTTCGAGGAGCGCCCTCAGTTTTACACGAATTTCCTTTTCGCGCAGTTTAATGTCGATTTTTTCGATGTTTTTTACCGGTGAATTATGTTCTTCCTCAATTTCATCGAGAATATCACTGCCATCAACCCGCGTATTATTAAACTCAAAGTTTTGCTCTTCAAATTCTTTGGGATCTACGTCGGTCATTTCAATATCCATATGGTTTACCATTGCATTTACCGATTCAGAAATCCGCTTGCCGAAGTCCTCCCAACTTTCATCTTCTTCAAACGAAATGTTCAAACGGCTGCCTTCCCAATCCATTTCAAAGCTTTCAAAAAAGCGCTCAATGGAAAAGCCAATATCCTCGCCTAGTTTTTCCATGTGTTCTTCAAAATCCACTTTTTTTCCATCGGCAGTGGTAATGGTAATTTTTGTTTGGGAGTCTTTCTTCGAGCGCTTATCTGCTTGGTTATCTTGTGCAATAACCGTTGCCGAAATCGTAAAGCATAAAAACAGAAGTAATACGGTTTGTTTTTTCATGAGTGTAGCATTTAGGTAAATAATTTCAATTAAGTCTGCGATGATTTATTCGCAAAAGACCCTCCTTTTTAGGGTAAGACTTTTACATTCAAGCTTTTACACTGTAGTGCTGAAAAAAAAATGTCCGGTATGATAAACAAAACTGACCGTAAACGGACGTTAACTACGCTATTGATCAAAGCAATCAATCACTATTTTATTGAGAAGCAACAACATAGAGGGGTAAGCATCGGAGTTATAATCTCTATCCATTGAAAAAACTTCTTGTAAAAGATAGGCAAGTAAGTACTTCTGAGGGTAGCTTTCTAAGATGGTCAAGAAACTTTGCTCTAAATCACCTTCTTCAATCTCAGCTTCGAGGTACTCCATCATTTGCTCGTTCTTTAACTGCGATTCCTCGATGGTATCGAGCGTTACTATCGGGAGGTTTTCGCCGTATTCTTTCCAGAAACAGTACCAAATGTGCAAGGCAGTGTGTAAAATTTCCACCTGTTCTTCTTCATCGCAACCGTCTTCGATCATCATCATCAGATAGAGGACCAGCTCGGTCTGTTGTTGCGTAAACTGCTGCATGAAGGTTTCAAATTCTGCCTCGGTAGCCTCTGCCAGTTCATCAAGATAGGTATCAATATGTTCTTTGGGAATGGTGTTCATTTTGAAAAAAAGAAATTTCTACAAAAAAATTTATGATAAAGAAACTAGCGTTACGCCCGCTCCACCTCGGTCGGCGTGTTCATCGGTAACTTTTACAGCCTCTTTGATAGTGCGAAGATAATCGCGAACGATTTGGCGCAGTACGCCATCGCCTTTACCGTGGACGATGCGCAGGCTTTTTTGGTCGAGCATAAGTGCCGAATCGATAAAGTCTTGTAAAATAGGAAGCAGTTCTTCAGCGCGCTTTCCTCGTAAATCTAGGTTAGGGGAAAACGCCTCTATTACTTCATTTTTGCGAACCGCATCGGCGGTGTAGCTCACTTTGCTAAACATGGCTTTTTCTTTGGCTTTGATGCTTTTTAGGTATTCTCGTTTACTAATGCGAAGGAGTTTATTGATTTTAATTTTAGTTTTTAAATCACCAACGCGCACAGTAGCATCTTTTTTAGTTACCTCCAACACTTCGCCTACGGTTTCTTGTCCTATTAATTGAACATAATCGCCTACTTCGGCTCTACCTCCCAAAATTTTCACTTCGGGGAGGGGTGCCACTTCTTCTTTCGCAGTTTCTTCTTGCTCTACTTTTACCGATGTCTTAAAGGCTTCAAGATCTTTCCGCAACTGCTTCGTAAGTTCTTTTTCAGCTTTGTTTTCGCGGATATCGCGAATGGTTTGCTCAATTTTTTGGTTAGCAGCTTGCAGCAAACGCGAGGCCTCGGCTTTTGCCTCGCTCATGAGTTTTTTTCGGTTGTGCTGTAGTTCTTCGTTCAGTTGTTGGTAGCGGGCTAAGGTTACTTTCAGTTCGCGGTCTTTTCGTTCGGCTTCTTGCCGTAGAATTTCAGCTTCTTTGCGTTCGCGTTCTAGGTCGACTAACAGCTTTTCAATATTCACCTTTCCGCTACCGGCCTTTTGCCGCGCTAGGTCAACAATAGCCGGAGAAAGCCCAATACTTTTGGCAATTTCGAGGGCAAACGAACTGCCAGGCATTCCCATTTCAAGTTTATAAAGCGGACGGATATTATCTACATCGTAACGCATGGCTCCGTTGATAAGCCCTTCGGTACGGTCGGCAAAAAATTTAAGATTGGCGTAGTGCGTAGTAATTACCCCAAACACTCTTTTTTGATTCAGCGTTTCGAGGATGGCTTCGGCAATTGCAGCGCCTAATTCTGGTTCTGTCCCTGCTCCAAACTCGTCGATCAGGCACAGCGAAGCCTCAGTTGCTTTCTGAGTAAACTGCCGCATGTTGGTAAGGTGCGAACTGTAGGTACTTAAATCGTTTTCTAACGATTGCTCATCGCCCATGTCAATAAAGATACTTTCAAAAATACCCATGCGTGAGCCTTCGGCTACTGGCACCATCAGTCCGCTTTGGAACATATATTGCACAAGTCCGACCGTTTTTAGCGCTACCGATTTTCCACCAGCGTTTGGTCCTGAAATTACCAGCACGCGCTGCTGGGCACTGAGTGTAATATGCTGGCGTACCACATTTTTTTCTGTGTTCCGGTATTGCAATGCGAGCAGCGGATGTGCTGCATGGTACCACTCCACATAGGGCTCACGCACAAACGGAGGACTGATCGCCTCGAGCTCTTGCGCCAATCGGGCTTTCGCTCTTATGAAGTCCATCATGCCCAAGTACCGATTTGCATTATGTAAGCTGGGGGTTTCGGGGCGAATCTTATTGGTTACCTCTGTTAAAATGCGAATAATTTCTTGTCTCTCTTTTAAATGAAGGTCTTTTAATTCGTTATTAGAATTAAGCAACTCTTCAGGTTCGATAAAAAGCGTTTGCCCCGATGCCGAAGCATCATGAATAAACCCCTTAACGTGCCTTTTATGTTCGGCAGGAACCGGCAGAACCAGTCGCCCGTCGCGCAGGGTCGGGCCTAAATCATCTTTAATAAATCCTTGCTTTTTGTACGATTGAAACACCCGCTCTAGCCTGCGCTGCATTGCCTGTTGTTCGCGTTGTATCTGCTGCCGGATGGACAGAAGGGCTTTGGAGGCATTATCGCGTATTTTCCCTTTTTCATCTAAGATGCTTTCGAGCATTTTGAGCACGTGCCCATCGAACGTAACTTGCTCGGCAAGTGCCCGAAGTTGTGGAAACTCTTCTGGCTCTGCTTTCTCGAAAAACCGAAGACACTCGTGCAATGTGGTAAATGTTTTTTTGAGTTGGTAGCACTCTTCTTCAGATAGCCACGTGCCTTCAATTTCGGCTTTTTTCAAACTTTCAGAAATATCCACAAAGTTATTGTGCGGGAACTCGCCCCCTTGTACAAGTATTTCGAGAAACTCTTCGGTCTGCGTAATGAGCTTATCAATTACATCGGGCTTGGAGGTAAACCGAATTTTTTCGACGTACTCCTCCCCAAGCGTGCCTTCGCAGTATTCTTTGAGTATAGAGCGGATTCGGTCAAAACCGAGTTTTTCTTCAATATTTTTTGGATATAGCATTTCGCAAAAATAAAAATGCCCGCCTAGTTTTAAGTAGGCAGGCACTGAAAATACGTGTTATGTTTTTTAGCGCAGTAAATACATTTTCCCGAAACCGTTTTTAAATAGGTTATCGCCTTGGGTTTCACGGTGTTGGAAAGTATCGCCTTCTTTAGGAATAATTACACGATACAAATACACACCGTTTGCCAATTGCCCTCCAAACTCATCTTTCCCGTCCCAAGCATATTCGGTCATGTTGTGCCCTGCGCGGATGGGGCCAATTTCATCTTGGGTAATTTCGCGCACTACCCTGCCGGAAACCGTCATGATTTGAATTTTCATTTCTTGGGGGATTTCGCTGCCGGTAAGTGTAAATACAAAGCGTACATTATCGGAGAACGGATTGGGGTATGGATAGAAGTTGGAGATGGTCGATTCGTTGATTACCTCAAAACGCACTCGGTAAGGCTTCACTCCCGAGCGGTTCCCCGAAAGGTCTTCTCCTTGGGCTACAAACACATAGTTACCATCTTCGAGTTCTGGCTGGAAAAAGATTTGAAAATCGTTGTTTTCAGCGCTAGTCCAAGTTACGCGCGCATCGCTAAAGTGGATGCGCTCAAACTGATTTTCGGCTTCTCCAATGGGGATGTCGTCAATCGAGCAGTCGTCGCATTTCGCCAAAAACAGGTCAATTCCTGTGGTATCGTTCCGAATCAGAAATTTATTTTCATCTTTCAGGCTTACGGTAATCATAGGAGTAGGCGATACAATTTCGCCATCCATAATATGAACGCCGTCGAACACCACATCGAGAACGGGGTTGGCAAGGTCAGGTACTACGGTAAAATCGAGTTCTACAATGTTGTTATCGTACACTTGCTCAGCTTGCAAACGTGGATTCACAAAAATACGCAACCGGTTTTCCCCTTCCATTCCCTCGGTAGGCACTGCGGCGTCGAACAGAAGCGAATCGCCTATGGCAAGGGTGGTTAGCGTATCGTAAAACACCTTGGTAAGGTTAGTTTCTAGGTTTCTGAGCTGATACTCCACAATAATTGGTTGTTCAAAGGAACTCGTCGATACGTTTTGAAATTTAAACGGAAACTGAGTGCGAGCTCCCAAGCTCAACGTGAGCGAATCGGCATTGCCAAAGCGGTCATCTTGAGCGTTTGCCTGGAAAAATAAAATACCTTCTGGTGCTTCTTTGTAGTATACCTGCCACTTGCGCAATTGCGCAGGTGTTTGCTGTATAGGATCGCTCAAGTTAGCTGTCAGTTTCAGATAGGGATACAGTTGCGGATTAATCCAACTTACGTCGTAGCCTGAATTAGGCAGTTTTTCTAAAATTATCCCTTCGTTTCCTTGAAAATCGACCACCGAAACTTGAATGTCTTTGGTTTCATTGGGGTTATCGGTTGGTGCAAAATTAAAATGAATATTCCCCCATGCCGTAGCAGGCCCGATTACCGTGGAGGTCATGGTGCCAAGTGTATTGTCGATATCGATTCCAAATTCAGCAGTAAGTTGTTGCGAAGACCGAGGAGGAGCACCTTCTGATAAATCGGGGAATACAGTGATGGCTGTCCCCGGGGCAGCCCCATTGCGACCAAACATAATGAACGGATCTCCGTTGCGAAGGGTCGCTTTGAGGGCTTCCACATCGGCGCCTATACGGGCAAGCTGGTTCCAATCGCGATCGCCCAGCCGGGCATAATCGAAACTGCCTGATACCCATATCAGCACAAAGTCGCCGGGGCTTGTATCATTAAAATATTGCCCAAACGCATTGAAGCGCGTGATGATAGCCGCGTCGAGCCAAGTTGCCGAGCCGGGCGTACCTCTTCCACACGAAATCGACGTAGCAAATACATAATAATCCGAAATGTAGGGCACTCCCGTATCGGCATTAAACTTCATCAGCATCATTCGATCTTGCCCACATACACCATTTTCCACCAAATTAACGCCGTCATACCGCACACTGTATGCCCTTCGATCGGGTGCACCGCTTCCTACGCTTACCACTTCGAGTTTAGCTTGTTCTTGAATGAAATCGAACTGCCGCCGCGCATCATCTCGCTCAATTTTTGAAAGTCGGTTTTTCTTATACTGAGGGAAATGACTTTGCGACCATCCTTCCGGCCCATCTTTTATGTACAAAAATGAGGTTGTTGCCCAAGTAGTGTCTTCTTCTGCCCCTATTTCTGCATAGCGAGTTCTGATGTAGTACACAAGGCTATCCGTATTGTTATCGGTAAGCAACGAGGTGCTCCACGAAGGGGTCAGTCCACTGAAAATAGTAGTATCTTTTCTTACAGAACTATTGAACAAATCGGTAGTATCGAGCTGAAAGATGTATGAGCGTGGCTCATCTAGTAAGTTTTTGTTCTGAGCGATAATATTAATGGGTTGTTGATTAAGAATACTAAACTCCCTTGGAGTGATAATTTCCATTCCACCGCGCGGAAACAGTATTTCGATACTGCCATAATTATTATCTTCTTTAGCTTCTTCGATTGTGTTATTGGAATCGATGAATACTTCGAACCGATTAATACCAGGCGACAATAATTGATCTTGTACGCTATTGCGTATGGTGAAATACACCACTTCTCGATTGTTGATGGGGCGATAAAAACGCCCCGAATACCGCTTGGTAGTGCCATCGGCGAAGGTGCGCACTACGGCAATGTCAAAATCGCGCGAATCTACAATGCCTAAGTTGCGAATATCAATCGCCAAACGAAACGAATCGGCTAATACCGAAAGCTCTTCTCCAAAGAAAGTCTGTGCAGAAATGGAGGCATCGGTGATGGCATAATCGGGTAAATTGAAGGAAAATAAGCGTACAGCAGGGTCGCCTTGTAACACATATTGCTGCATGTGCGACCACGTTTGTTTGTTGTTGGGATCATCGGCTAAGCTACGGCGGATCACCTCTTTGACTACTTTCCCAATCGGTTGATTCAGGTACGCCGAATCTTGAAAATGGGTACGGTAGAACTTGGTGGTAAAATCGTGCTGGTCGAGCGAATAGCCTAAATCGCTGTGGGCAAGGTAGGCAATCGCACCTTTATTGGGCGAAGTAATCCAATCTTCGCCGATGGTGAACACCACATCGTCGTACACATTTCCAGTCAAACATCCGTTAATGAGCAACATGGGGTATTTGCCTCGGTTGTTGTAATTCAAAGTAGGGTTGCTGGTTTTCCCAATGGTGATGTCGGTAGTGGTAATGCCCGAATGCCCAAAAAATGTAACAAGGCTTACTCCTTCATTCACTTGATCGACAATATCAATAAATTCTAACTCGCTGGTAGTTCGCTTGGATGCCGTGGAAACGCTTGCACCTAAAAATTCTCCTTCGACAATGCGTTGGTAAGAATCGACAAAACTGCGAAAGGCGGTCAGTTCATTGTTCGTTTTTCCACCACTCAAATGCAACATTTGCTTTTGCCACTCTTGGGGGGTCGGCAATTGTTCGTGTTCTTTCACTTTTTCGAAATACCAAGCTAGCCATTGCGGATTTTCTGTTGAGATTCTCCCGGTTGCTAGTGCCGGTTCGTTGCTAAACGCTGCTCCACGAAGCCCAGCGGTATAGAGGTTATCGGAACAAGGATACCCCCAGCATGGGAACGACTCGGGAAACTTGAAACTCACTGACCCTTTGCGGCGCTCATATTGATCGAGCAAATCCATCGATTTCCCTGCCAATAGTAGAAATTCGGGATTGCCATTTTGCAACATGTAGGCAGCATACCGACGAATTGCTAAAGGGGTGTACTCTCCGTAGGAAAATACATTCCGCAAATTTTCGAATGTTTGCAAGTCTACGGTAAAGCCACCACCTTCCATAGAGCTGCGGTAGTCGGCATACGCTTGGGCTACGTTATCGTAAGTAAGAGCTGGTTGCGTTAACTGATTACTCGTTACAATCAGGTAGTTGCTTTCCACGTTTGGCGGCGTCATAATAACCTGTTGTACAGAAGCAGGCGTACGTTGGCTCGTATCTAACCATAAAGTTTTGGGTTGTGCCGTCCCTGAAACGCCTGTAGTTAATACACTATCGGCAGAAATTGATACATCTACGTAGCGAACGCTGGTTTCATCAGTTACGTCGAAAAGGGAGGCATTGGTAGGAGTGCGCTCTATTTGTAAACGTAACACATTAGAACCCCCTCCATTAAAGCGAAACTGCTTAGTAGGGGCAGCGCCTGCAT
>CAYMYI010000024.1:0-19777 GCA_964394585.1 uncultured Roseobacteraceae bacterium | reverse complement strand
AATTTTGTAGGTAATTCACTTTAATGAGAGAAACCGCTACGCGTTCGTTGTTTCCGTTCCCATTTACTGGGTTTATGCGATAACTGATATACACGCGCTGATTTTCCAAATCGAAGTCGGTATTTCGGAGAGTTGCCGTCATCCGGCTATTATCGAAGTTGCGAAACGAAAGGTTCCGTAATATGCGCTGATTTTCAGGGGTAGGTCCTGCCAAAATATCAACATTGTGTGGAGTGTTAGACCACCCCGTCATGGTTACTTCTACCGAGGCAACCATCGTATTCGTATAGATATTCGGCACATTAACCGCATAATCTTGTTTTGTATTTCCAAACCGAATAGGGCCGGTATATCCTTTCCCATTGATCCAATCAGAATTAAAACCCCCAGTATTTAAGCGTGTATCGTTTTCAGGGTACATCTGCCCTTTCGAGAGTTCATTGGTGAAGGCAAGTATCGTTTCTGCTTGGTGATACTGCGCCAATGCACCACCGGAAGCAGTCGCATTTTGCATTCGTTTTCCGCTCGTACCTGCGTTGCCTACAGTTACAAAGAAGTAGGTAAAATCGCTGTACAAGTTCCGGTACCCATGCGTTTGGAACGAAGGATCTAAGTACATAAGAGCGTCGAGCGTCCCATCGTTCCGTTTGCCATAAAACTCAATGTAATCGCCACTGCCAAAGGTAGCATCGTTACCCCCTCCAATGCGTACAGCGACTTCTTTCCCTCTAAAAAAGACTTGGATTTGGCGGTGGTTAACACCTGAAGGAAACCCCGCAGCACTGAGTTGTTCAAATGTAAGCCGATAGATACCGATTTGGTTTACGGCTACTCGATAATACGGCTGCCCATACCGCACCCACTCATTCCCAAACTCTTGCCCTAAAGCGGCGGAAAGCGAGAACCCTAGCGAAACGTAAAGTAAAAGGTGCAATCGTAAATTACATAGCTTCATGGCGTGGTGTTTTATAGCGTTTGCTGTTTAAAGAGAATTTCAATGAAAATACGTGAGAATAGTTCGATTCAATCTGGTCTACATTACCAATATCGGTTAGGGCGTAATCAATCACCCAATTTTTTAAACGAAATCCAATACCAAACGAAGGACGAAACGTTGTAGAAAAACTGCCGTCAAAATCTTTGATGCGCTGCACATTACCGGCGCCTAACCGTAGGAAAACCAATTGCATGTAATCGCCTTCGATGCCAATGCGTGGGTCGAGCGAAGCCACTTCGGTGCGCAACAAGGTGTTCCGTTCCCCATCAAAGGTTATTTCGGCACCTGCCGAAATGAGCAAGCCTGCTACTACTTCGCTTTCGTCTTGGCGTTTTAATCGTTTTATAAGTGGAAACCGACGTGCCACATCGGTCAGGATACGCGGCGCTGCCGTTTCGATACGGCTTTCCGGAATGGTGTTTCCGGTTTGCAAAAAAACATCGGCAAAGGTTTCTTGATTGAAGTTCCAAGCAGTGTAGGTACCGGTTACGTCGCGAAAAGTTGCCCCAAACAGCCAATTGCCAAATTTAGATTGCATTCCCAAATCGATGCCTACCCCCCAAGCATTGGCAAACTCACCTACGCTCCGATGTACAATTTTGGCAGTTCCGCCCACCCGCACATTTTCCCAAAAAGGCAATTTGCGTGCATAGGAAACTAACAGGGCATAATCTGCCGCTGAGAAAGATCGCACGTTTTGGTAGTTGATTGTGCCGTCGGCATCGAACAGAAAGCGTGTATCGGGGATGTCGTCTATGCCGAAACGAATAAGCCCCACACCAAAAGCGCTGGCAGAATCGAGCCGAGTGGCAAATCCGGCATAGTCAAAATTGGCAGTTCCGTTAAAATAAGCGGCATGCATTAGCGAACCCGCATATTGATCGGAAAGCTGTAACAACCCTGCGGGGTTCCAATACATGCTGTTGGCATCGCCCGAAATCGCTGTTTGCGAGTTGCTCATTCCTAAAGCGCGCCCCCCTACTCCAATGGCTAAAAACTCATTTACATATTTTTGTGCAGAAACCTGCCAAGCCCATGCAAAGGCTAGAAGAAATAAGAAAGTTCTTTTCATAACTTGATTGTACAATTCAAAAGAGGTAGTTCAAATACATAGCCACTTTATTGGCAAGTTCTTTCCCCTCGGTATACTACCAAATACGAAATTAATAATTAAATTCCTCGAGAATATCTCACGCCTGACAAATCGGTTACAATCACAAACTATGCATATTGAAGCCTTTCGCGAATATTGCCTTTCGTTTCAAGGAGTTACCGAAGAAATGCCGTTCGACGAGGAAGTACTGTTTTTTAAAGTGATGGGGAAAATATTTGCCATCACTAACCTGAATCATTTTGAAAGCATCACGGTAAAATGCGACCCGGAGATAGCCCTCGAACTGCGCGAAAAGTATGCTGCAGTTACCCCAGGGTATCATAGCAATAAAAAGCACTGGAATACCATCATCCTTGATGGCGAACTCACCGACCAGCAACTACAACATTGGATAACCCACTCTTACGAGCAGGTGGTACGTAAATTACCAAAAAAACTTCGCCAAGAATTACAATGAAAATCGCTCTCTTCATCGACTTTTTTTAGGGCTTTTATGGAATTGTGTAGTTGCCGCATCTTTATCATACCAAGGCTTTTAGATGCGCATCGATAAAAGCAATCTTTTTTTCAAATTCAAATGCAAGTAGCACCATGAAACGACTTACCTTTCTGTTTATCATAACCTGCATACTCTTTGGAGTATCGGCTTTTTACAATCCACTGATGGAAAACTACCAGAACGATTTACCTACTCAACTGCGGCAGCTTCTCGAGAAGTTTACGCAAGAACGCCCATCGGAACGGCTTTACCTCCATGTAGATAAGCCTTTGTACCGACCGGGGGAAACCATCTGGTTCCAAGCGTACCTACGGCAAACTGCCGATATGCGCGCTTCGGCACTTAGCGATATTATTAAAGTAGAACTGATTGGCCCAAGAGGCAACACCGAAAAAGAATTTGCCCTTATTGCAACCGATGGTGTTGCTTCCGGCGATATTACCCTCAGCGAAGAAGCCAACGGCGGAGTCTATACCCTAAAAGCCTACACTGAATGGCAGAAGAACGATAAAACGCCGCTTTTCTTCGAAAAGGAAATTCAAGTGCAGAAGGTAGTGCTGCCCCGCTTAAAAATGAAACTCGATTTTGCCAAAGAAGCTTACGGAGCAGGCGAAGAAGCCACTGCTACGGTTTCGCTCGAAAAGCTGAACAATCAACCCCTTGCCAACCATCCGTTTACGTATCAATTAAAAATTGAAGGGCGCACTGTTGAAAAAGGAAAAGGCACTACGGATGCTGCTGGCAATGCAAGCATTGTATCGAAACTACCAGAACGCTTGGAAAGCCCCGACGGACTGCTGCTTGTAATGCTGACCCACAACGGGCAAACCGAATCGATTAGCCGTTCGGTACCCATCGTTTTAAATCGGTTTCAGGTAGATATTTTCCCCGAAGGAGGCGATTTGGTGGCGGGTGTTCCCGGCAAAGTGGCGTACCGCATTCTGGATGAGTTTGGCAAACCTGCCGACGCTGCCGGAAAGGTAGTAAACCAGCGCGGCGATGAAATAGCCACATTTGAAAGTTTCCATCAGGGGATGGGAACGTTTAACCTAACACCACAAGAAGGAGAAACCTACCGCCTAAAAATCACACAGCCGAACGACGTTACTCAAGAATGGGTGCTCCCTTCGGTACTTTCTAAAGGATACACCCTTGCCCTTGCTGAGCAAACCAACGAGTCGGTTACGTTGCGTGTAAATGCCCCTTTTACCGAAACCCTAACGCTTATGGCGCGTGTACGTGGAACCGTGCAGGCTTCTGCCTTACTCACTGTAAAACAAGGAGATAATTTATTGAAACTCAATACTACTGAGTTTCCAATTGGGGTTGCTCAGTTCACGCTGTTCGATACAAAAGGCATTGAGCGTGCCGAGCGGCTTGCCTTCGTGAATCGGTATAAAAAGCTCAACATCAGCATACAGCCCAACAAAGAAAAATTGCAACCTCGCGAAAAAGTAACCCTCGATATTACTGTAACCGACGAACGAGGCATTCCCGTCCCTGGGAAGTTTTCGCTTGCCGTTGTTGATGACAAACTTCTTTCGTTTACCGACGATAAATCGGGGCGGATTTTATCGAAACTTCTGCTAGAACCTGACCTGCAAGGAGAACTATTTGAACCTAACTTTTATTTCGACGAAAGCGAAGAAAAATCGCTAGCTGCCCTCGACTTACTCATGCTCACCCAAGGGTGGCGCAGGTTCACCTGGCAAGAAATCCGCGATGGCATAACCCCACCTTCCATCGCCGCTGAAAAAGCCATTATCGCAGGGAAAGTCATCCGCTATGGGCAAATTGTACCCAACGTAAAAATTACGGTAAAACCCGATAATGTTAGTGTACGCACCAACGATAAAGGGGAATTCAATATTGAAGGTATCCAACTTTACGAACCTAAAACATTAGAACTATATACCAAAAAGGGAAAAGAAAGAGAAGTGTCGGTAGCGAGTTACAGCCAAGAAATGGTAATTGAACTGCAGCCTCCGCAAATGCGACCGATGGCACGTAACCGAGTACTAGGCGATGCGCCTGTGGCAGAACAAGAAATGATGATGATGGAAGCTGCTGATGAAGCTCTCGTTGAACGCGTGAACGAGGTCTTCGACAAAGGAAACGTAGAGCTACTTGCCGTAGTTGTAGAACCTGAAGAAGATATTGCCCCTGAAGACTTTGCCGATTTTGGCGACTTCGACGAAGAACCATTTGCCGAAGAGGTTGCCGCTGCAATGGATATTCCTAAGGTTAAACCTGAAGAACCTACGCCTATTACGTATTACCGAGCTAGAGAATTTCCTACCCCAACCTATAAGCCAGAAGAAACCTCCGAAACACGAACCGATTTCCGCTCCACCATCTTTTGGAAAGGAAACATTACCACCGACCGCAGCGGAAAAGCAAGTGTAAGTTTTCATACTTCTGATGAAATCACCGCATTTCGGGCAATCCTTGAAGGAATTGGCTACGAAGGAACAGTGGGCAGTGGAGAGGCTGTATTTTACAACGAGTTACCGTTTAGCATGGCAGTAAAAATACCAGTAGCTGTTACGATGGGCGATAAGGTGCTCATCCCATTAACACTTACCAACAACACCGCAAAAACGATTGAAGGAAAGCTCGCGTTTACGCACCCTACTGCCTGGCTTACTAACGGGAAGTTCCCCGAAGAAATCAGCTTGGCAGCCAACGAAACCAAAACCTATTTTCTACCCTACGCAGTGCAAAACCAACCGGGCAAAGGTACTTTGGCAGTCGCTTTTAGTGGCAACGGCATGAAAGACGCCTTCGAACAAGAAGTCAATACGGCACCAAAGGGTTTTCCTGTAAGTCTTGCGTTTTCGGCTCAAACCGATCAAACATTTTCGTTCGAAGTCGCTAATTTGGTAGCAGGCACATTGGAAGCCCGCCTTACGGCATATCCTTCGATGCTCAGCGATTTGCTCAAAGGCATCGAATCGATTTTGCGCGAGCCCTATGGTTGCTTTGAGCAAACCTCTTCAAGCACTTACCCTAATTTGCTAGTAAAGCGATATTTAGAAACCTCAGGGATTGAAAACGCTACGGCTAGTGCACGGGCAACCAAACTCATTGAAACCGGATACGACCGCCTCGTTTCCTTTGAAACCGAAGAAAATGGATACGAGTGGTTTGGGGGAACGCCCGCACATGAAGCCCTCACGGCATACGGACTGATGGAATTTCAGGAGATGAGTCAGGTGTACAATGGCGTGAGCGAAGAAATGGTGAAACGCACTGCCAATTGGCTTTTAAGCCGGAAAGATGGCGCTGGAGGGTTTAAACAAGACCCTAAAGCCTTGGATAGTTTTGGTAGAGCCGATGACGACATCACCAACGCTTACATTGTATATGCACTTAGCGAGGCAGGATACACTTTCGAAATTCGGGAAGAGCTAGAAGCTGCTCTGGAAAGAGCGCAGGAGTCAAAAGACCCTTACCAAATGGCTTTGATTACCAATGCGTTGTTCAACGTGAAAGATATGCGTGCCGAACGGTTACTCTCGCAATTGCAAGACCTGCAAGAAGAAAATGGTAGCTGGATAGGGCTGAAGCACTCCATTACACACTCTACCGGCATGGGCTTGCGCATCGAAACCACGTCGTTAGCTATAATGGCACACTTAAAAAGCGACGACCCTCGACGCAGTGCTGTAGAAAAAGCCGCTACATTTTTGGTAGAATCGCGTTCGCCATATGGAGGTTTCGGCAACTCCCAAAGCACCATCATGGCACTCCGCGCACTCACTGATTATGCCGCTTTTTCCCGCCGAACGCAAGAAGATGGCTCAATTGAAGTAAGGCAAAATGGGAAAACCATCGCTTCGAAAGCATACGCCGCTGGCGAACAAGATGCCATTGTACTTGCCGGTATCGAATCATACTTAAATGATGGAAAGAATGTTCTATCCGTAGCCTACCCGAACGTAGAACACCCCCTGCCCTACACACTTTCTGTATTGTACCACAGCAACCAACCCAACAGTAGCGATTCTTGCCAAGTAGCATTAGAAACTACCCTCGCCGATGGCAAAGTAAAAATGGGAGAAACCGTTCGGTTGAGTACCACGCTTATCAACAAAACTAACGATGGCCTCCCGATGACTCTAGCCGTAGTGGGTATTCCGGGAGGGCTTACCCCGCAGCCGTGGCAACTTAAAGAACTACAAGAAAAAGGAGTCGTAGATTTTTATGAAATTACTGATCGGCAAGTTGTGTTTTACTACCGCCAAATGAAACCTAACCAAATTCGGGAAATCAATTTAGACCTGAAAGCGGATATTCCCGGAACGTATCAAGCGGCCGCTTCTTCTGCTTATTTATACTACACCAACGAACATAAAACCTGGGTTGCCGGGCACAATATTCAGATTACAGACTAATCTATCATTACAAGGAGGCGATTAAACGCCTCCTTTTTTTGTTCCTAGTTTACAACAACCACATGCCTTCCCATGAAGAGAAAGCCCTATCTTTGATAAAACTGAAATCAAAATTCCTATGAAAAAAACCTTCGTAGCGGTTGCCCTCGCTATTTACTTGGTAAGCTGCTCAACCCCTTCGGAAAAATCCACACCCACATTTACTACAAAGTTTGAACAAACCGAAGAAACCCAAACTGTTACCTATGAAGAAGGCATTGACTTTTGGCGCAAATTGGCAGAGCATTCCCCAGAGCTCCAGCTACTAACCTATGGTAGCACCGATAGCGGTTTGCCGCTGCACCTTGTAGTGCTTTCCCCTACTCGAGACTTTGAGCCCGAATCGTTACGCCAAAAGGGGAAAATAGTGTATCTGACTAACAATGCTATTCATCCGGGAGAACCCGATGGTGTAGAAGCCTGCCAACTTTGGGTGCGCGATTTACTCGCCTCGGACAGCCTCGACCAAACTATGGGCAATGTGGTGCTGGCAATTGTGCCTTTTTACAACATTGGTGGGGTGCTCAACCGCAATACTACCTCGCGCGCCAACCAAAATGGCCCTGAAGCGTATGGCTTTCGAGGAAATGCACAGAACTATGATTTGAACCGCGATTTTATAAAAGCCGACACCCAAAATGCCTGTGCCTTTGCCCAACTGTTTCACACATGGCAACCGCATGTTTTTGTAGATACCCACGTAAGCAATGGTGCCGACTATCAGCATGTATTAACCAACCTGATGACCCAAGAAAACAAATTAGGTGGATACCTCGGCGATTTCCTGCGTTTCCAGATTCTTCCCGATTTAAATAAAAAAATGGAACAACAGGGCTTTCCGCTTACACCTTATGTAAACGTTTGGGGAAGTGTTCCCGACTCCGGCATTGTTCAATTTATGGACTACCCCCGCTATTCTACCGGTTACACCTCGCTATTTCATACCCTCGGATTTATGACTGAAACCCATATGCTCAAGCCTTTTTCGCAACGTGTAGAGGCTACCTATGCCTATTTAAATGCCATGCTCGAAATTGCCCGCGATAAGCACGAAGAAATTAAAGCCGTACGGAAACAGGAACTCCAAGCGACCCTCAATGCTGAAGAAATGATAATCGATTGGCAAGCTAACCGCGATAACTTTACTGAAATTGAGTTTTTAGGCTATGAAGGTGAAATTCGTAACAGCGAAGTAACCGGCATGCCCATGCTGTTTTATAACCGAGAAAGACCGTTTAAAAAAGATATTCCTTTCTATAATTACTACGAGCCTCGCAAACGCGTTGCAGCTCCTCAAGCCTATGTCATTCCTCAAGGATGGAGCAGAGTAATTGAACGCTTGCGCCAAAACCAAGTGGAAATGCAGCCACTCTCTACCGATACAACCCTTTCGGTTACGGTCTACAACATCGCCAACTTCCAAACACGCAATAGCCCCTACGAAGGGCATTACCAACATTATAACACCGAGGTAACCACTAGCACTGCCACCTTACAATTCCGAAAAGGCGATTGGCTAGTACCGATGCAACAAGCCGCTAAACGCTATCTAGCTGCTACGCTTGAACCCGAAGCCCCCGATTCATTCTTCAATTGGAATTTTTTTGATACCATTCTGCAACGGAAAGAAGGGTTTTCAGCATATGTTTTTGAGGCTGAAGCCGCTAGCCTGTTGCAAGCCGATACGGCACTGTATTCCGCTTTTCAAAAGATGAAAGAGGAAAACGCGGAGTTCGCCCAGAGTAATTATGCGCAACTTCGCTTTTTATACGAACGTTCAGTACACAATGAAACAGCTTATCAACAATATCCTATTTACCGCCTTGAAAGACACTAAACAAGTCTGTCTTGCAGAAATTTAGAGATAACGACTTATCATTCTGATCAATAAATACCTAAACGAATATCAATATGTGCAGGGTACATGTGAGAACGAACAGATACGCCTCAATGTAGTATAGAGTACTTTCAAAACCGTCCATACTTCGTATAGAAAAACGGCATATATGTTAGAAAACAATAAAAAAACCGGGATTATGGTATAATTCCCCCCTGTGCTTTAGTATTGCCCCTTTAATTTAGTAGGCATATGGCAGACGAACACATCATTCCTCATTCACATAAAATCACAAAAACCGACAGGCGACTTCAAAACCAACACCACTCGTGTGTAGTGTGGTTCACCGGCTTATCGGGTTCGGGGAAATCGACCCTTGCCGACGCGGTAGAACAAGCATTGCACGCCCAGGGTATTCGTACCTTTTTGTTGGATGGCGATAATATTCGAAGTGGGTTAAATGCCGACCTCGACTTTAGTGCCGAAGGTCGTACTGAAAACATTCGCCGCATTGCCGAAGTCGCTAAACTTTTCGTAGAAGCAGGGCATGTGGTACTCACCGCTTTTATTTCTCCATTTCGGAAAGATAGAGCCACCGCCCGCCAACTGCTCAACCCCGATGAGTTTGTGGAAGTCTTTGTAGATTGCCCCCTCGAAATATGCGAACAACGCGATGTAAAAGGGCTGTACCAAAAAGCCAGAGCAGGCGCAATCAAAAACTTTACCGGTATCGATTCCCCCTTTGAAGTGCCAGAATCGCCTGAAATTGTCACAAAAACACATGAGCAGCCGCTAGAAATCTGTACCGAACAACTCTTGCAGAGACTAGTACCCTTGCTCAAAAAAACCGTTTAATACCGTAAATCGCTTTCTACTATGTATAGCTATTACTTAAATCATTTAAAAGAATTAGAGGCTGAGGCAATTTTTGTGATCCGCGAAGTAGCCGCACAGTTTGAAAAACCTTGTTTGCTGTTTTCCGGTGGGAAAGATTCCATCGTGATGACTCACCTAGCTAAGAAAGCCTTCCACCCGGCTAAGATTCCTTTTCCCTTGGTACACATCGATACCGGGCATAACTTCCCGGAAACCATAGCCTTTCGCGATCGCCTAGTGAACGAGTTAGGGGTAAAACTCGTGGTGGGTTCCGTGCAACAGTCCATCGACCAAGGCCGCGTTCGAGAAGAAAAAGGCTTGAATGCGAGCCGTAATGCGCTCCAAACTACTACCTTGCTCGATACCATTGAAGCCCATGGCTTTGATGCTGCTATGGGAGGGGCTCGCCGCGATGAAGAAAAGGCGCGAGCGAAAGAACGGTTTTTCTCGCACCGCGATGAGTTCGGACAGTGGGATCCTAAAAACCAACGCCCGGAACTTTGGAATTTATTCAATGGAAGAAAACATTTGGGCGAGCATTTCCGCATTTTTCCCATCAGCAATTGGACTGAAATGGATATTTGGCAGTACATCAAAGCGGAAGATATCGCAATCCCCGAATTGTACTTTTCGCACGAGCGAGTATGCATTCGCCGATCGGGCACCATTTTATCGGTTTCAGAATATTTACAACTGCGGGAAGGAGAAGAACCCGAAAAACTGCAGATTCGCTTCCGCACAATGGGCGATATTACCATCACCGGTGCTATTGAATCGGATGCCACTACGCTCGATGAAATTATCGCCGAAGTAGCTGCTACACGGCAAACCGAACGGGGCAACCGCGCCGACGATAAACGCTCTGAAACCGCAATGGAAGACCGCAAAAAATTGGGTTATTTTTAGAAATCTGATCAGTAATGCCTTGCCTTTGGAAACGATTCGTCTTACTCCCAACACATATTTGAACTTTCAGCATACCCCTTGGAACGACCTCACCGTGGGAGGAACCAGCTGGGAAATTACCATGCTCGTGTACGAATCGTCCAAAGCTTTGAAAGCCCTGCTCGAACAATTTGAAGAACAATGCCATGCTGAAAAAGTAACCTTTGTGGCATTTCGCTATAACTCAACCCGCCACTTTCTGAAAGGAGCTTTAATAGAACAAGGCTACTATTTTGCCGAGCATACCCTCCGTTATCGCTTTGGGCTTCAAACTCGCGATGCCCGCTTTTGGAAGCCCCTATCGGGAAAAGATTTAAAAGTACTCGATACTCTTGAAGAACTCGAAGCAGTAGAGGCAATTGCTACAAGCAACTTTTTTCATGGGCGTTTTCACGAAGACCCCTACATCTCTTTAGAAGCCGCCAACCAACGCAATAGTCGTTGGGTGCACGATGCCTATCAAAAAGGGCAAACGTTCTTACTTTATTACACCAACGAAGCAATCGTGGCATTCCTGCTGCTAGAACCTAAAAACCCCAATGAAGTAGAATTGTATTTTGGTGGAAGCCGTACACTTAGCGCAGCCACTCCTAAACTGTTGGCTTCAGGCTTTAAATTTTATGCGGCGCAAGGCTACCAGCATATCTACACAAATATTTCGGCAGCTAACTTAGGGATTCTTAATATTTTAGGGCGAATTGGTGGGAAAGCGATTGAGTCGTGGTTAGGCTATCACAAGTTTTTTTAAAGTGGGTAACCTTCGGGAAAAAAATCAGGGAATTTTTGTAAATCAGCTTCAGTATCAATATCGGTGAGCGCAGGCAGGGTGGTTACCTCCCAATGTAAGTTCTTTAAACGCTTCATAGTTTCGGTAAATACGGTATCGGTGCTCCACGTCATCTTTTCAAACAATGATGGGTGATTTTTGCGCAGCCCTAACAGGTAATAGCCACCATCGGTTGCTGGGCCAATCGTAGCAGGGTAGTCTTGCAACGCATTAAAAGCCGAAACTATTACCGAAGTAGTTAGCTCGGGGCAATCGCTCCCGATAATACACACGCGGCTATAGCCTTGAGCAAAGCAATGGGCAAAGGCTCGGTACATTCGTTCACCTAAATCGCTGCCTTTTTGCTCGTTTTGCTCTTTGGCGAGGGCACTCCAAGAGTCTGCCTCAGGAACCCGCCCTGCATAGAAAACAAAGCAATCGGCGGTAGATGTATCTTGAAAAAGTTGTATTACCTGTTGAGTGTGCAAAAGCAGTTTTTGGTACACCGAAAGGGCGGCTTGCTCGCCAATAGTAGCTGCTAGGCGCGATTTTACTTTTCCGAGTTCAGGTGGTTTTACAAAAACGATGAGCGCATGTTTCCCCATGTATCTGGCAGGTGTGCTTACAAAGAAGAAGTAAGATAACGCTTGGGGTAATCGAAAAACAGCAACTCCCCCGACTTTTCCGAAACTTCACTCCATTTTTCTACATCAAACTGAATGCAAACCACCCCGGAAGTAGGGATGTTATAGATGTACGAATCGCACAGCATGTTGGAGAATTGGGTAAACTCTGGGTTGTGCCCTACCATCATCACAGTTTTAAGCTCTTTTTTTACCGATTGCAAAATGGCTAGTAAATGGCTTTCGGTAGCTTCGTAAATACCTTTTCTCCATTTAATTTTTTGAACAGGATATCCCAGTTCTTTCGCAATTTTCTGTGCCGTTTTTTTCGCGCGCAATGCCGGAGAGGATAAGATGATATCGGGTTTTACGCCTCTTTTTCGTAGTTTTTCTCCCATGAAAGGGGCATTGTGCTTTCCTCGTTTGTTTAAAGGGCGGTCGAAATCGTCGAGGGATAAATCACTCCAACTCGATTTAGCATGCCGAACTAAATACAAATACTTCATATAATGAGTACATTCAAAAAATCTTCTCTCAACTGCTAATGATGTAATGCTAAAGTAATATTTAATTCTATTTTTTCACGGAAAATTCATAATTCTATGCGTTTATCACTTCTTATAGTATGGGTGTTTAGCGGATTATTTTTCATTAGTACGGTGGGCAACACACAACCATTGGAAACAGCTTCGAGGGCAATCGATACTACGATGCAACAGCAACAGACGGCTTGGAACAACGGCGATTTAGAAGCATTTATGGCGCCTTATTGGCAAAGTGATTCGCTTAAGTTCATTGGAAAAAATGGAGTAACCTATGGATGGCAAGCTACCTTGGAACGGTACCGAAAATCGTACCCCGACCGCGCAACAATGGGTATACTTACGTTTACGATTATTTCGCACGAAAAAGTTGGTAAAAAAAGTGTTTTTACGGTAGGTAAATGGCATCTCAAGCGGGAAAAAGGAGATGCAGAAGGGCATTTTTCGCTACTATGGAAAAAAATAAAGGGGAAATGGGTAATTGTAGCCGACCATAGTTCTTAACACTAAAATCGGCTACAGTTTCAACATGCTAGTAGATGAATACGAAGCGGATGATGAGCACCACCAACGCCACCAAAAACATGATGATGGAAATCTTATTGATGCCGTGCATCATGCGTAAGTTAAAGTTCGATTTTCGGTTAGGGTCTTTCTTACGAAAGAAATAGCCAAAGACTTCGCCCAACGCAAAATAATCTTTTACCGTATTTTTTTCTCTTTTTTCCTGTTCCATAAAAAATTAAGTTATTCAAGGGTAATGTGAAGTTGAATGAATCAGACAGAAGTTTCTGCCGCTTGCGGTTCAATCCAATTGCCATCTAAGCGGATAATTTCTATCAATTCGTCAACAGCGTTCTCAGAAGGAACATTTCGTTTAACGACTTCTTTTCCTTTATAAAGAGTAATTTTTCCTTTACCCGAACCTACATAGCCGTAGTCGGCATCTGCCATTTCTCCTGGGCCGTTAACGATGCAACCCATAATGCCAATTTTCACTCCTTTGAGGTGATCGGTTCGTTTGCGAATCATGGCGGTGGTTTCTTGCAAATCGAACAATGTTCTACCGCAGGAAGGGCATGAAATATATTCGGTTTTGGTCATTCGAGTTCTAGCGGCTTGCAAAATCCCGAAGGCTGTTTGGTTGTAAAGTTTCACGTTGGTAAGCGGTGCCCCAGCAGGCAAACTGAGCATCACTCCATCGCCAAAGCCATCTACGAGCGAACCTCCTACATCGGTAGAGGCGTGCAAGATGAGGTCGTCGTCGGTAGTATCCGGATACGCCCGCTCTATCACGACAGGCAGTTTGATGTCTTGGTTCAATAACTCAAAAAAGAAGCGTCGCAGCTCTGCCATCGCATGGCTATTTTCTGTGTAAAGAACGAGTACCGTATTTCGGGTTTGTTTGAGGGCTTCCATGAGTTGCTCGTCTACATCGAGCATTTCCAGTCGGAGGAAGTTAAGGGTTTCATGTTTTTCAGCCGAGGTCAAATACTCTTTCCGCGTAAATAAAGGGTAGGTATTTTCACGGTTGCTCATCGTTTGCCAAAGCGGGGCATCTATAATTTGCTTCAACCCATTGGGTAGCATAAAATCGAGTGTAGTGGTTCCGGTGTACAGGTAATCACAGCCTTGATCGTTCATCCCCCATTTATCGAGTTCGGGTAAGTAGAAATGCCCTACATTGCTCAAATCTTTCATGGCAATAGATGAAAGATGGCTCAAATTTGCAATAACACGCGGTACATTACTATCGCCAAAATTTCCAATTTCAAAAGTTTTACGGCGCTCGTAGGCAAACGGATTTTTAGGCGATTGCTCAATTTCAGGAATGTGTTCTTGGGTTTCTGCTCGTTTGGTGTAGCGGTTGATGAGCGCTGCCGCTACAGGGGCTTCGGCTTCTGGTTCTTCGGTTAACGAGACGCGCACCGTATCGCCCAGGCCATCTTCGAGTAACGTACCAATGCCTACTGCCGATTTAATTCTGCCATCTTCCGCTTCGCCTGCTTCGGTAACTCCTAGATGCAAGGGGTATGGTTTTAGCCCTTCTTCTTCCATTTTTTGCACAAGCAACCGGTATGCCTGTACCATCACTTGCGTGTTGCTTGCTTTCATAGAAAGTACAATGTTGTAATAGTTCAAGTCTTCGCAAATGCGCAAGAATTCTAAGGCTGACTCCACCATGCCAAGGGGGGTATCGCCATAACGGCTCATGATGCGATCTGAAAGAGAACCGTGGTTGGTTCCAATGCGCATTGCCGTGCCATACTCCTTACAGATTTTCACCAAAGGGGTGAATTTTTCGCGTATGCGCTCCAGTTCAGCCTGATACGTAGCGTCGTTGTATTCAATCTCCTCAAACTTCTTTTTATCGGCGTAATTTCCCGGGTTTACCCTTACCTTTTCTACAATACGAGCCGCTAGTTCAGCCGCATTAGGCGTAAAATGAATATCGGCAATCAAAGGCGTGTAATATCCTCGTTTGTGCAATTCTGCACGGATGTTCCGCAAGTTTTCCGCTTCCTTAATGCTTGGTGCTGTAATGCGTACGTATTCGCACCCGGCGTCAATCATGCGTATGGATTGTTCAACAGAGCCCATGGTGTCCATTGTATCTACGGTGGTCATCGACTGTACACGGATGGGGTAATCGCTCCCGAGGGGCACATCGCCGATGTTTACGGTAACCGTTTTTCGGCGTTTGTACTCGGTGAGGCTATCACAATAGGCGAAAGAGGAAATAATATCAGAAGGGTTCATATACGTTTACGAAAAATTCAAGGCTACAAATAAAGAAAATTCATTTCTCTCTTGTATAACCTTAAACTAGATACAGAGTTTGTGAAATCTGTTCTTATGTTTCGTTAAACCTTTTGCCTATGCACTCAGTTTCAGCAGTATGATTACAAACCACCCTCCAAAAGCAGCGGAAACTTTGATAGACCAAATCAAAGGGCTTCCGAAAGAAGAGTCGCTTGAAAATTATCAAGTGTTGCTAAAGCAATTGCAAGAATTGCCTCCCCTAGAAACTGCAGAGGATTGGCTACTATCTTATTATGAGGCAATCTGTTGGGTGCGAATGGGATTTTTAGAACCTGACGAAAGTAGGAAAGATCATTATTTCGACAAGGCAGAGTCTTTCATACGTAAGGGAATTCGGAAGTATCCAAACGAATCTGAATGGTATGTATTACGTGCTTTGATGAACCAAGGAAGAATTTTAGTTTCGGTTATCGCCAGAGGGATGCGCTACATTAACGAAATTGAAAATGACTTGCGAAGAGCGAAACGACTTGCGCCTGAAAACCCTCGCGCTTACTTTCTTCTCGGGCAAAGCTATTTGAACAAACCGGGTTTTATCGGTGGCAGCAAACAAACCGCACTATATTACTTTAAGAAAGCAAAAGAAAAATTTGAAAAGCAAGCTGCGCTGAACTCTCCGCTACACCCCACTTGGGGCGAGCAAGAAAACGAAGAAGCACTCAAACAATTGAAATAACTCTTTACTTAAAGATGTAAAAAAAGGCTATCTGACATGAGCGAGATAGCCTTTTTTATTTTAAAAAGAGTAAAACGAAAGGAGTTTAGAAGTTAGTACCTGGGAAAAAAGCAGCTTTTCCAAGTTCTTCTTCGATGCGCAACAATTGGTTGTATTTTGCCATTCGATCGGAGCGCGAAGCTGAGCCGGTTTTGATTTGACCGGTGTTTAACGCTACGGCGAGGTCGGCAATGGTGCTATCTTCTGTTTCGCCAGAGCGGTGCGACATCACGTTTTTATAGCTATTCGAACGTGCTAAGTTTATTGCACTGATGGTTTCGGTAAGTGTTCCAATTTGGTTTACCTTAATCAAGATTGCATTGGCAGCATGCTCGTAAATGCCATATTGCAAGCGTTTTACGTTGGTAACAAATAGGTCGTCGCCCACGAGTTGTACTTTATTGCCAATCATTTTCGTGAGGGTAATCCATCCTTCCCAATCGTCTTCGTACATGCCATCTTCGATTGAACGGATAGGGTATTTCTCTGAAAGTTCTTTCAGGTAAGTCGCCATTTCGGTGGCGTTCAACTTATCGCCCGACGATTTGTGGAAATGGTACACTTTTTCTTCTTCGAGGTAGAACTCAGAACTTGCTACATCGAGTGCTAACTGTACATCTTCGCCAGGGCGGTAGCCTGCTTTTTCAATTGCTTGTAAGATTACTTCGATTGCCTCGTCGTTAGAGCCTAAGTTAGGAGCAAATCCGCCTTCGTCGCCTACATTGGTCGACATTCCCTTGTCTTTCAACACTTTTTTAAGGTGGTGGAATACCTCAACGCCCATGCGTAATGCACCAGAAAATGTTTCAGCATTTACCGGCATAATCATAAATTCTTGGAAGTCGATAGAATTATCGGCATGGCTTCCGCCGTTTATAATATTCATCAGCGGAACGGGCAGCGTGTTAGCACTTGTTCCCCCAATGTAACGGTAGAGGGGCAAGTTCGCTTCTTGAGCGGCAGCTTTTGCCGTTGCCAACGAAACCCCTAAAATGGCGTTGGCGCCTAGATGCCCTTTGTTTTCGGTACCATCGAGTTCAATCATGGTTTGGTCAATCAGGTTTTGATCAAATACCGAATGTCCTTCGATTTCGCCGGCGATGCGTCGGTTCACATTTTCTACCGCTTTTGTAACGGATTTACCCATGTATTCTTTACCTGCATCCCGAAGTTCTACGGCTTCGTGCTTGCCGGTAGAAGCGCCTGAGGGTACGGCTGCTCTTCCTATTTTTCCGCTTTCTGTGGTTACATCAACCTCAACCGTGGGGTTTCCGCGCGAGTCGAGTATCTGTCGCGCATGTATTTTGGCAATCTTACTCATGTTTTTTTCCGTTTTTCAGTTTATCATTAAGTGAAAATCAAATATAGTATTTTTTGCTTCAGAGGTATATGAAGCTAAGATGAACACTGCCTTTTCCTGCTTTTTTTGCAAAATAAAGGGAGAGGCAAGCCCCAAATAGAAGGAATTGCAGCTATACAAACGATTTTTAGTCGAATAAAGAACCCGTGCCATGTAGCGGCGGCGGTGGAGTAATTCCTAAATGTTCATAGGCTTTTTCAGTAGCTTGCCTGCCACGTGCAGTTCGCTTAATGTAGCCTTCCTTTATCAAAAAAGGTTCGTATACTTCTTCGATGGTTTCGGCTTCTTCGCCACATGCCGTGGCAATGGTGGAAAGCCCTACCGGCCCCCCTTTAAATTTTTCGATGATGGTGGCTAAGATGCGGTTATCCATTTCGTCGAGTCCGTCGTGGTCGACATTGAGGGCGTCGAGTGCTAGCTGTGCAATGGAAAGGGTAATAATACCATCGCCTTTCACCTGCGCAAAATCGCGAGTACGCCGCAGTAAATTATTGGCAATACGAGGCGTGCCTCGGCTGCGTCGGGCAATCTCGTAGGCGGCTTCTTCGTGAATAGGCGTTGCGAGCAAATCCGCCGAGCGGTTCACAATGGTTGAAAGCAATTTAGCATCGTAATATTCTAAGCGTGCATTGATGCCAAAACGTGCACGAAGCGGGGCTGTGAGCAACCCCGAACGTGTGGTAGCACCAATTAGCGTGAACGGGTTAAGGGTGATTTGGATGGTGCGTGCACTGGGGCCGGAATCGAGTACGATATCAATTCGGAAATCTTCCATTGCCGAGTAGAGATACTCTTCAATCACGGGATTGAGGCGGTGGATTTCGTCGATAAACAATACATCGTGCTCTTCTAAATTGGTGAGAAGCCCGGCTAAATCGCCGGGTTTTTCGAGTACAGGCCCTGAGGTGATTTTAATTTGAGCATTTAACTCATTGGCGATAATATTTGAAAGAGTTGTTTTTCCTAAGCCAGGCGGGCCATGTAGTAACACATGGTCGAGCGCTTCTTGCCTGGTTTTGGCAGCTTTCACAAACACTTTCAGGTTTTCAACTACTTTTTCCTGCCCGGTGAAATCATCAAAACTTAGAGGCCGGAGACTTTTTTCGAGTTCTCTATCTTCGGGCGAGAGCCGCTCTTCGTCGCCTTGTAAATAATCTTCGCGCATAACATTCAAAACAATTAAGGGAGGAACCACTGTAAATTTCGCACCTAAAACGAACTTAAAGTTACGGCTTTCCTGTAAAAGCGATGTAGAAATAATTAGTCGGCAGATTGCACGCCTTTCCCGATTATTCGATCGTACCAATGGTTCCATCGATAACGGTACGCCATAATTGCTCCGTAGATGGTAATCATCGGTATCCAAAAAATCAGCATTCTTTGTGGGTCAATTTCCGAAACGTAAATCAGCGAATATGTTTTTAAGGCAGAGCCTTCAAACGAGACGAACACCGCTCCAAAGAAATTATTTGCCCAGTGTAAGCCGAGGGCAATTTCAGTGCTTTCGTCCATCAAGGTGAAAACCCCTGCGGCAATACCAAAGCTGATGTAATATATCATCATCAGTTCGAAGCCAAATTTATCTACTTCGGGGTTGGCAGTATGAAGCAAGCCAAAAATGACCGAGGTAATCATTAAAGGAACGACCCGATACCCTACCCGCATACCGATACCTTGCATTAAATAGCCTCGAAGGAATAACTCTTCGACTGACGTTTGGATTGGTAAAATAAATAAGGCAATAAGTAATAAAACAACAAACTTTTCTACCTGAAAACTATATGCATACACTTCGGGGTTTTCCGCATACATCAATACTTCAATTAGCGCACTCATTAACATCCAAACGCCTGCTGCAAAGAGTATTTTTCGATAATTGATAGTTCGTTTTGAGGTAATTACAGTGATAAGTGAGCGATTGTGAATACGTGCAATTGCTAGCCAAAGCGCAAAAAAAGCCCCGATAAAGGTAAAAAGCATTAAGAAGAATGCTAGGTTCAAATCTATGCCCATAGCGCCAAAATCCATAGTTTTTAGAGCTTCTTGGTCAGGTTGTTTTAGTGTTATTGCTATCAGAATTGGGATACTTCCCAAAAAATAGCCAACTGAAACCAATATTACCGATACTACATAGTACCAAAAATTATTACTCCCGTTGTTTTTTGCGATTTCTATAAACATATAAATACAATTTAGAGTCTGTTGGGGATTTACATACTGCAGTTTTTTTTGGTAAAATAAAGA
>CAYMYI010000023.1:0-45471 GCA_964394585.1 uncultured Roseobacteraceae bacterium | reverse complement strand
GCTGCGGAAAAAGGTGAGTTGGTATTTACAAACTACGGGAATTACTTAGACCAATTCCCCCCTCAAGATAGAGTCAAATTGAAACCGGGCGAAGATGAGCGGGGCACATCCTGGAGCTGTGCGCACGGGGTGTCCCGGTGGTACAAAGATTGCGGGTGCTCTACCGGAGGGAAAGCGGGATGGAACCAAAAATGGAGGACCCCTCTGCGGGAAGGGCTCGAAGCACTCAGGACGGAGCTGTTTACACAGTATGAGCGGAATATCAAAGCTTTATCCGCTCTCGAACCGTCCGAAATCAGAGACCGTTATATTCAGGTAGTAACGAGTACAGTAGATCAGGAGCAATTTGCTCGAGAGGTGATACGACCACAAGTACTCGAAAAAATGAACAGTAGCACTTTGGTGTTTCCGGCTGGAAATGCCCTACTTCCTACCGATTTGAACTATCCTGAAGGAGCCGCCCTCCCCGACCCACACATTTGGTTCAATTTATTACTATGGCAAAAAGCCGTATACGCTTTTGGCGAACAAATGGGAAGAATCGATACGGTAAATGCTGCCTTCTACCGCTCCAACGCCGAAGCCTATGCAGCGCAACTTGCCGAAACGCACCAGTGGATTCAACGCGAAATAGGCAGCATCCCCCCTCAGAACCGGGTACTCATCACTGCACACGATGCCTTCGGGTATTTTGGCAAAGCCTACAACATCGAAGTGGAAGGTTTACAAGGCATTTCTACCACCGCAGAATTTGGCTTACAAGATGTAGCAAACATGGTAGAATTAATTGTAAATCGGAAAATTAAAGCGGTGTTTGTAGAATCCGCTATTTCAGACCGTTCTATAAAAGCCGTAGTAGCAGGGTGCCAAGAACAAGGCCACGAAGTAACGATTGGAGGCACACTCTATTCCGACGCTCTAGGAGCCGAGGGTACACCCGAAGCATCGTTTTTGGGAGTAGTGCGGCATAACGTAAACACCATCGTAGCAGCCTTAAAATAGTAAACGATATGGAAGCAGGTGTACAACAACCTATGGTGGAACTACACAATGCAACAGTAACCTACCAAAGCCGACCGGCAATTTGGAATGTAGATTATATAATTCCTCGCGGGAATATGGTGGGGGTAATTGGTCCCAACGGTTCGGGTAAAACTACCATGCTCAAAGCAGTGATGGGGTTGGTTCCGCTCAGTAGCGGATATACCCAGGTGTTTGGGCAGCCTCTCGCCAAAGTGCGCGAACAAGTTGCCTATGTACCCCAGCGTAGTTCGGTCGATTGGGATTTCCCCACAAATGTGTTCGATACAGTACTGATGGGGCGATATCGCAGCCAAAACTTGTTGCGTCGCACTACCAAAGCCGATAAAGAAATCGCTTGGGAAGCCCTCTGTAAGGTGCAACTCGAGCCGTTTGCCAAGCGGCAAATTTCCCAACTTTCCGGGGGGCAGCAACAGCGGGTATTTATCGCACGGGCGTTGGCGCAACAAGCCGAACTGTACTTACTCGATGAGCCTTTTGCCGGCGTAGATGCCGCTACGGAAGAAACCATCATCACCTTACTGAAAGAAATGAATGCGGAGGGGAAGTCGATTATGGTAGTGCATCACGATTTAAATACCGTAGCCAAGTATTTTAATTGGTTAGTGATGATGAATACCCGCCTGATTGCCTGTGGAGAAACCGAAAAAGTATTTAATGCTTCGCTGCTAGAAAGTGCGTATGGCGGAAGGCTCAATATCCTTTCGCAAGTAGCCGAACTGATGGGCGAAAAAGGCTATCCCGTTCGCGAAAAAAAATCAAACCCAAGAAGATAACTGTGTGATGGATGCATTTTGGATTATCGTAGCTGGTTCTTTAGTGGCAATTAGCAGTGGCTTGTTAGGAAGCTTTTTGATCTTACGCAAAATGGCGATGGTGGGCGATGCAATCTCACACTCAGTATTACCCGGTATTGTGATTGCCTATTTAGTTACCCAGAGCAACGCTTCGGTTTTTATGCTGATTGGCGCCGCTATCTTTGGGGTGTTGGTAACCATTTTGATCGAAAGTTTGCACAAAGTAGCACGCATGCAGACCGATGCCGCCATCGGGATTTCCTACACTTGGATGTTTGCTGTGGGGATTATTCTCATCTCTGCAATGGGTGGCAATGTCGATTTAGACCAAGAGTGCGTATTGTATGGCGAAATTGCCTACGTCCCCTTAGAAACGTGGGTGCTAGGTAACGGACAATCGCTCGGGCCGCTCAACGTATGGCTATTAGGGGGCAACCTGTTGCTGGTATTAGCGTTCCTCGGCGTGGGATATAAAGCCCTGAAAATTACCAGCTTCGATCCATTACTTGCTGCTTCGCTTGGTATTTCCACCGGGTTTTGGCACTATGCCCTAATGGGTGCCGTTTCACTGACCACCGTCTTTTCGTTCGAATCGGTAGGAGCTATTCTGGTAGTCGCTTTTTTAGTGGGGCCTGCCGCCACCGCTTACCTACTCACCGAAAAACTGCGCAAAATGCTCTGGCTTTCTGCGGCGATAGGCGTAGCAGCCGCCATAGGAGGGTATTTCATCGCCTTATGGTTTGACGGCTCCATTGGCGGTGCTATGGCAACCGCTATTGGCATGTTGTTTTTGCTGGCGTTGCTGTTCTCGCCTAAGCAAGGGGTCGTATGGAGTTTAAGGAAAGGACATTAACTCGCTGTAGTCAACTGTGCTGCACTTCTTTTGCAAAACCTTTACAGGTTTTATAAGAGGGAACGATTACCAAACCAACAATGTCTACGGCAGAATCGAAAAATCGCATGCAACTCTTCAAATTACCCATCAGCATAGCTATAAGCAGCGATCAACGCTTTTTTCTATGGACTCTCTCCGTCATGTCGGTTTTGATGTGGATAGCCTACCATCTGCTGCCCATTACGTTTGGAGCAAACGACGACGTCGCCATGCTCCTCATTACCTCTGGCTATGTAACCGGTACACCGGAGCCCAAAGCCTTCTTTATCCATATCTTGCTAGGGCATCTCTTAGCCAGCTTATATAGTACGTTTCCTCACATAGAATGGTATGCCTTGCATTTTGCCCTTGCACAGGTAGTAGCACTGAGCACACTCCTTTTTGTATTTATGAAAGAAGTAAAAGAAACTCATAGTTCTTTTTGGCAGGGATTCGTGTACGTAGTGGCAGTGTTTGCGATGGCGATTCATTTTGTGCTGCGGGTAGAATTTACTACCCTTTCTTTCACCCTTTCGGCAGCTGGTTATCTGCTGCTATACCGTAGCTTACAAGCACCAAAACCTACGTTACGCTCTACCACAACGTTGTTAAGCGTATGCCTACTCATTTGGGCATTGCTCATTCGTGCTGAGTCGTTTTTTGGGGCAAGCCTATTGCTCGGTTGCTTTTTTGTGTATCCTGTTACTGCCTACAAACTTCGGTTAGGCGCTATGCTGGTTTGCACGTTGGGCATCGTTTGGGGAATCCACCACATGGCATATAGCACGCCGGCATGGAAGTTTTACACGGAGTATAACCAGGCAAGGTCGCTTATCACCCCCGACGACAACCCCTACGCTCGCGCTCTCCTCGACCCCAAGCAAGTACAGGAAACGCCCGTGCCGCGCAATACAATCAGCCTATACCAAGATTACTTCCCTGTTAGCGAAATGTCCATCGACATGTTGCACCAATTAGGGCGACTGATTCCCCAAAACTTTCTCCCGCCAGGGCAATTGGTTGCCTCCATGTTACATACCTATTGGAGGATATTTTTACTGTTGGGCGCTCTGCTCGTTTTGTTCCTCTCCGAAGCACGAACCAATTGGCAAGCTGCCCTGGCTATTGTAGCATTTGTAGCTATTTGCTTGCTCTTAGCGGCGAACAACACCATGAAAGATCGGGTAGTACTCGGGTTATATTTTACTTTAATCGTCTTTTCTTTCTACGTTTTTATTCAGAACCATGCAAAAACCAAACCTCTTACAAAAGCTTTGCAATTGGCATTTGCAATCGGTTTTACCTTGTTATTCACACGCCGCTTTCTATTTTTCAATACAGTAAACCAAGCCAGCAAACAGCAGTTAGAACAGCAACTGCACTGCCTTCGCAGCAATTACGTTTATGTTCCCATTGGGGCATACCCTTCCTTGGAAGCGCTTCACCCGTTTGAGGTAAGCGAGCGGATGGACACCTTGCAAATGGTATTCACCGGTTGGATGTTAGGCTCGCCCATTCATACCCAACAAGTACAGCGGTACTTCGAGATCCCCACACCTCCTCAAGGCGAAGTGTTCCCGTTTATAGAGTATATTCTCATAGAAAACTCAGGCAATACACGGCTGCTGAGTAAACGGTTTACAGATTTAATCCCCTATGTACACCAAAAGGGCATAACCCTCGAAAAAGAAGGTTGCCACACTGCCAAACTGTACCGTACAATCAAAGAGTAGCCCCACGACCCTATTGGAAAATGGGTACGCTTCCCACAGCTACGAAGTGCTATTATTGGGTAAGGTAACGGTAAAACTCGTTCCTTCTTCATAGTCCGACTCAACGCTGATAGTCCCTCCCATCTTTTCAACGGCTTCTTTCGTAATGTACAAGCCTAAGCCTGAACCATAGTTTCTATCCGTTGCTCTAAAAAACATATTGAATATTTGGTCTAAATATTCTTGTTGAATTCCTATGCCGTTATCAGTAACTTTAATAAGGGCAATTTCGGGTTTTATATCGGCATTAATTTCAATGAAAGAGGTTTTCTTGTAAGGCGCTAAAAATTTGAAAGCATTGGAAATGAGATTGTTAAATATCATCGTCAGGCGAGTTTCATCGGTAACTAACGGAGCTTGTTCTTCTATGCTTATGCGCAGCTCTACGCTGCTATAGGTTGCCGTGTATTGGTGGGTAATTTCCTCGATAAAGCTTTTAAAATCAATGGGCTTTTTTTGAAGTTCTAAACGCGTATTTCTCGAATAATTTAGAATATCGTAAATGAACGTATCTAGCTTATGCAGGCTTTTCAGTTGTTTATGGAGTAAATCCTTCACCTCGGGTTCTGAACACAAATCGATACAAAGCGATGTTAATCCTAACGAAGAGGTAATGGGCGCTCGTAAATCGTGCGAGACCCTATACACAAAATTATCTAACTCGGCATTTACCTTTTTTAAAGCTTCATTTTGATGTTGCATTTCCTTTTCCCGCATTTTCTGTTCAGTGATATCTTGATTGACCCCTCTTAAGCCAATAATATTTTTCTGATTATCAAAAACCGCTTCTCCTTTCAACCACATCCAACCTTTGCCTTTTTTGCCTGCTGTTACCATCTCTAATTCGAGTTCATAAGGCTCGCCGGTTTCGCGTGTTTTTTTTACAGCTTCCAATAACATATCCCAACTTTCGGGAGTAAAACGCTTCATGTGCTCGGTGTACGCAGGGATGGGTAAATCGGGATTAAAACCAAATATTTTGTATAATTCTTCGCTCCAGGTTAATTCGTTAGTAGCTAAATCGAGATACCAACTACCTAGCGACGCTACTTTTTGCGATTCCCGTAGCTCCACCGCCGTTCTTTCCGCTCGCTCCTTCTCTTTTTGTAATGCCAACTCTTTGCGTTTAACCTCTGTGATATCGCGGTTGATGCCGATCATTCGAGTAGCATTGCCTTGAACATCTCTGAGCACTAATCCATCCGCTTTAATATGTGCTATTTTGCCATCAGGGTGTATTACTCTAAAAGTAGTATCAAAACTTGCTTTACCCGCTAAAGCATCTTGTAAACGTGCTGTGGCTTTTTCTTTATCATCAGGATGTACCCCTTCTGACCATAATTCAACCGTTTTTAGGGGGGAATTTTTATCTACTCCATACAGTTCATACATTCGGTCGTCCCACGTTAGCCGATTTTCTTTCACATTCCAATCCCAAATACCCAATTGTGCCGATTGGGCGGCAAGCATCAGGCGACGCTCCGATTCTTCTACTTTTTCTTTAGCTTGGATGAGCTGCTGCTCGGCTTGTTTGGCTTCTGTAATATCTTTACCCGTTGAAATGAAAAAATCGCCTATTGGTATGCTGCTCATTGATAAGTACTGCCGAGTTGGCGGAAAATAGGCTTGCCATTGCTCGGGCAATCCGGTGGAATATATTTTTTCAACAATTGGCATAAAGGTTTGCGTAGCATCGGCTCCAAAAATTTCGTTTGCCGTTTTACCGATAACCTCCTCTTTTTTCTGCCATGTTTTTAATGCCAACCGATTTGCATCCACTAATTTCCAGGTTTGTATATTTCCTGTTTTATCTCGAAGTACCTCCCATAAGTGTACTTCCTCATTTAAGTTATCGAACGCAGTACGGTACAACTTTTCCGTGAAGAGATGATTGCTTTCGCGTGCCTCGGAAATATCTATGCTCGCACACGTAATGCTTCCATCATCATTTTTCAAAAACGTAGACTTCGCCCACACGAAATGACCCTTTTTGTGTTGCAGAGCCATCTCTACGGTAACCGGCGAATCAGTTTTTTCTAAAAAACCAGTAAGTACACCGTTAATTTTCTCTGTATACTCCGAATGAATAAGAAGCCGCCACGCTTCTATACTATTGAGTTCTTCCTTTTCATATCCTAGAAAAGCGGCATATGTATCGTCCATGGAGAAAGTGCCTGAGGTAAGGTCGAATTGGAAAACTCCTATGGCTTCTGTTTTTAGGATTTCTAAAAGATGTTGTTGCGACAATTCAGGCATAATGAACGGCATTAATAATGCGCTAAATTTAGGGCAATTGCTACGATATTCCTACTTATTTACCCTAATACAGAACCTGTAATTCTACCCAGATAGTTGTATAATTTTCAGTTGTTCTGTGTTAAGCTCTATTGCTCTTGAATGGTTGAGATGGGCAAATTTTTCCCAATAAACTTTATAGGAATAAAAGAGCTATCCGTAAGCAGGGTTTTAGGTAATATTTTCACACCTCTATTCGCTAGGATAGTGCAGATTGTAACGTAGCCCCCTAGCCGTTTTCTGCTACTCAAAATTTGCAGTTCGCTGCAAAAACTCCTTCTATTGCAAAAAAGGCATTCAACCGTGTTAAATTCCTAACAATTCAACCGATTCCCGCGCTTATGTTCTTGAAAACGCTTGCCCCACTTGGGGTTTTTCTTTGCTTATTGGCTTTGTTTGGGTATGCGCAAACAGCCCCTGAAAACCCTTATCTGTTCCCCATCAAACCCGGAGAGCGCAACTATTTGGCAGGGACTATGGCAGAACTACGCGCCAACCATTTCCACGGCGGGCTCGATATCAAAACCGACGGCGTAGAAGGTTTACCCGTACATGCTGCTGCCGATGGCTACATCTCTCGTATTAAAGTTTCTTCGTATGGCTACGGGAATGTGCTATACCTCACTCATCCCAACGGACATACCACCGTATATGCGCACTTGCAGCGTTTCGCTGAAGAAATACAAGTGTATGTGTTAAAACAACACTATGCGCTCCAAGCTTTCGAAATCGATATTCAAGTCCCCAAAGACTTGTTCTCTTGGAAACAAGGCGATGTAATTGCCTACTCGGGAAACTCGGGTTCATCGGGGGGACCTCATCTGCATTTCGAAATTCGCAACGAAGCCGAAGAACCCATTAACCCCATCTATTTTCAATTTTCTGAATTGGTAGATAACCTAAGCCCTACCGTGTCGCGCATTGCATGGCAACCGCTCGATATCGATACACGCATTGAAGGGAAACACGAGCGGCTCACCCTCCGGGTATGGCAAAGTGGAAACACTTTTCGGTATTCAAAACCGATTGCCGCAAAAGGCTGGGTTGGGTTAGAGTTTGAAGGCATCGACCGTGCCAATGGAACTTACAATGAATATGGAATTAATAAGGTAGCTCTCTTCGTGAACGACTCCTTACACTACTCCCACCACCTCAATGCAATCCCTTTTGGAAAAAATCGCGGGATGCATGCCTTCACCCATTATCCGGCGTGGGAAGAAACCCGAGATAAATTTCAGCGGTGCTACATTGCCGATGGCAACCCCCTGCCCATTTTCGAGCGACCCGAGTTGCATGGTAGGTTGTACATTGAAGAAGGCAAAACGTATGATATCGAAGTACGTTTGTGGGATAGCCACGGCAACCAAAGTACCCTCTTCTGCCAAGTGAAGGGGGAAGTGCCTCCTGTAACAAACCGCTCGAAGCTTCAGCCCCGGCTTACAGTTGAAGGCAATGTGCTCAAACTACAAACCCCACAACAAGCCGATACAGCCCATGCCGTTTTCGAATATTTTTTCCCAAAACTACCTGCTGCATATACTACCGAGGGAGGTAGTACCTTTCTTTGGGATTTGCGCAAAGGGATCCCTAAAGAGCTTCTCGTAGGCGATGAAGCCTACCCCACTCATCTGGTTGCTTCTGTGCCTTCAGGGGGGCGTTTTATGCTCTATCAGCCCAAAGTAACCCTGGAGTTTCCCAAAGAGGCACTATTTGATACCCTCCACTTGCAACTTTTCGAAGAAGAAGGCTCTTTACACATTCAGAACCGATTGACTCCACTGTTCCGCCCAATTACCGTTCGGTGGATCCCCAACATTGCTGCTGCTGAGCGCGAAAATCTGCGGGTGTTTACCTTCAACCGTTATGGCAGACCCTCATACGTAGGCGGGGAGTGGCAAGGGAACACCATCGTGTTCAAAACCATTACGTTGGGTAGTTTTTTCTTAAGTACTGATGACGAAAAACCGCAGGTGCGGCTCATCAATCGGACAAGTCGCAGCCTGGTATTTAAAGTAGAAGACAAGATTTCCGGAATTGCCGGCTACCGTGCCACACTCAACGGCAAATGGGTGCTTATGCGGCACGATCACAAGCGCGATTTGCTATGGCTAGAACTCCCCGCCGAAGATGTTGCCCTACAAGGTACTTTTCAGCTCACCGTTACCGACGAAAGCGGCAACACCACCGAGTACCAACGTAAACTCTAATTACTCTGGAGCAGTTTGCCTACAGGCGGCTCAACTCCGCATCGATTTCCTGTAAAGTAACTTTGGTGTATTTGTAAAGTAATGTGAGAAGCTCAGGCACTTTTGCCACCAACAAACCATCGTGCGGTACTTTTTCAAGTGTTGAGAGCGTTTCGGTGAATCCATCGAACCCTAAATACGCTATCGATGATTTGAGCTTATGCGCTAATTGCCCCATCGCAACCCAATCATTAGTTTCTCCAAACGAATGTATCTGCGGAGGGTAGTCCGTTAAGTTCTTGCGCATTACCTGTAACAGATTACGAATAATTTCAGGGTCGCCACCGGTCATATCGTACAATTGGCCAAAATCAAAATCGGGTTGGATCGTATCTTTTTGCAAGGTGTTGAAGAATTTAGAAAGGTTTATAAACCAAATAGTGAAAACGATAAATGTTCGAGTAAGTCTTATCAATAAATTTCTAATATAAGGAATCTGCTACTTCTTTCGGAAAGAATTTACATTTTCAAGGGGTTCCTCAAAACGTATTGACTTGCAGTTTATCGAGGCTACTAACCACTAATGTACAGAATTAGAGAACCGCTGTAGCTTTCAGTTGCGAACCTTTCCCCCTTTCCTTAAATTACCTTATTGTGCAATTTTCCTTTTAAAACAAGTCCAAGAACTGTGCTATACCCAGTTGCGTATGGGAAAGTACACTTCAATCCATCAGATGTATAAACCAAAATTAATTATATGAAAAAGTACCTATTAATACTGTGGACATGGTGCTTTGCCTACCTTTCCGCGTATGGGCAAACTACTACGCCAACCGCCCCCACTCCAGAACTATCCAACCGAGCACGCCTAGTAGCAGGGCTCATCAATTTTAATCACTATGCCAATGTAGCTTTAACCGACTCTGTATCCGATGTATGTTATGAGAATTACTTGGCAGCACTCGACCCCAACAAACTCTATTTTTTAGCAAGTGATATTGCCGAATTTGATCGGCACCGGAGCAGCTTCGACGACTACATCGCCCTCGGGCAACTCGAAATTCCCTATGCGATTTTTAACCGATTTAAAGAACGATTCTTACTACGGATGGAACACATGGCTCAGCTGGTAGAAAATGACTTCGATTTTTCATTGGATGAATACTACGATGCCGACCGCTCGGACGCTACCTGGGCAGAAACCTCCCAAGAGTTGGACGAAATATGGCGGAAACATATCAAAAATCAAGTGCTTCGCTTGAAAGTTTCGGGCAAAGAACGCGCTCCAATCACCGAAGTGTTACAACAGCGATACGACCGCTACCAAAAAACCATCGAGCAGTACAATAGCGAAGACGTATTTCAGCTTTTTATGGGGGCATTCACCGAAGTGTTTGATCCACATACCAGCTATTTATCGCCCATTTCTACCGATAATTTTAAAATTCGGATGAGCCGACAGTTAGAAGGGATTGGGGCGACCCTCCGCCTCGAAAACGAATATACGACCGTAACGCGGATTACCCCTGGTGGCCCTGCTTTCAAAAGCAAGCAACTCAAAGAAAACGACCGCATCGTTGGGGTGGCTCAGGGAATAGAAGGCGAAATGATCGACGTGATTGGTTGGCGACTCGACGACGTCATCCAACTCATTCGCGGCGATAAAGGCACTACCGTGCGCTTGCAAATTCTACCTGCAGAAGCGCAAAACGCTGACCCTACGCAAGAGCTAATCCTCATACGCGACATCATCAAACTTGAAGAACAATCGGCTACGAGCCAAATCATCGAATTCCCTCGTAACAACGAGCTTTACAAACTAGGAGTGATCACCGTACCTTCTTTTTACATGGACTTCGATGCCCAAATGCGTGGCGAAACCGACTACAAAAGCACTTCACGCGATGTACGCAAACTACTCCTCGACATGCAAAAAGAAGGCGTACAAGGCATTGTTATGGATTTACGCAACAACGGAGGAGGCGCTTTACTCGAAGCCATTGAACTCGCCGGCTTATTTGTACCCCAAGGACCTATGGTTCAAGTGCGCAACGCCGATGGCTCTATCGAACTAGGTACCGACCCCGACACCACACAGGTATACGAAGGCCCACTGTTAGTACTTGTAAATCGGTTCAGCGCTTCGGCATCAGAGATTTTTGCAGGAGCCATGCAAGATTACCAACGAGGCATTGTGGTTGGCGAGCAAACCTATGGAAAAGGGACCGTGCAAAATATTGTAGATCTAGCCCGCTATCTTCCCAACGCTACTTCTGATAAGCAAGGGCAGCTTAACCTTACTTTGGCAAAGTACTACCGCGTAAACGGAAGTAGTACACAACACCGAGGCGTATTACCCGACATTGCATTTCCTTCGCCGTACGATGCCAATTTGTATGGAGAAAGTTCGCAGCCTAGCGCTTTACCCTGGGATGAAATTGAGCCCGCAACGTACCAAACAGTGGCAGATGTGAACGAAAAACTCATCGACCGACTTCACGAAGCCTACCTCGAACGGATTGCCAGCGATACGGAAATGCAGGAACTCATCAAAGAAATCGAGAAAGCGAAAAGCGAGGAAGATAACGACCTCATTCCGCTTAATGAAGCCAAACTACGCCAACAACGCCAAGAAGAACAAGCGGCAGAAAAGGAAACCCTCACGGGGCAAAAAATTGATTCGTCGGAAACGCCCAAGCCGCTTCCTAAGGTATTAACAGAAGACATTTACCTGCGTAACGGTATTCAAATTTTAACCGATTTGATTATTGCTAATATTGGTTAAACGCGTTCAGCAAGCGTATATACACTTGTTCTTCGTCTAATCGTTTGTTAATTTTGTGAGAACAAGCAATTACAAATCTGTACAATATACAGCGGCTTACTTTCAGTGAGCCGTTTTTTTATCCACCTGTTTATAGAAAAAATTTCCATAACTAAACCGATTAAGCTATGGCACAATACTCTTATTATACCCAAGAAGGGCTTGATAAATTGAGAGCCGAACTTCATGAATTGAAAACCAAAGGCAGATCCGATATCGCCAGACAAATTGCCGAAGCACGCGACAAAGGCGATTTGAGCGAGAATGCCGAATACGATGCGGCAAAAGATGCCCAAGGCTTGCTCGAACTAAAGATTGCAAAGCTAGAAGAAACTATTGCCAACGCTCGCCTACTCGATGAATCGAAAATCGATGCTTCGCGCATTACAGTAATGTCTAAAGTGAAAATACGCAGCCAGGCGAATGGGAAAGAAATGGTGTATATGCTGGTTTCAGAGAAAGAAGCCGACCTAAAATCAGGCAAAATTTCGGTAAAATCGCCCATTGGTGTGGGGCTGTTAGGCAAAGAAGCCGGTGAAATCGCCGAAGTAAACACGCCACGAGGCAAAATGAAATTTGACATTTTGGAAGTCACTCGGTAAGATTTTTCTGTATGAAGTTAACAAAGCCCTGAAATGTAAATCGTTTCCGGGCTTTTTCGTTTAATATATGCTGTAACATTTAAAATTCGGAGATTTGTACTGCGCTGTGCTTCTCTAAAACTTGGAACTTTCGTTTTTAAAACTCCCTTCTACAAACAAAGATGTGCACATTTATAAAAAACTATTCTATGTGCAATCTATGCGAAAAATCGCCCTGAAAAGCCATTGAAAGAGGTTTTCTTTCTACAGTACCTCCATTTTTCAGCAGGTATTTTCGCATAGAATGAAAACAAATCATAACACACTCAGTTTTAAATCATATGCTATGAAACGAGGAAAGTCCATGAAAACCATTGAGCAATTAGAATTAAATAACATCGTGCTAATTGATCGCTATCTGAACGATCAACTCACCGAAATGGAGATGCGGCGTTTTGAACGACGATTAGAAATCGATAACGATTTACGTTTAGACTTTAAGATGGTCTTGGAATCGTATCGGAAAGACTATGCAAAACTGCGGCGGTTAAAGAAGCACCAAATTAATCTCGACGAATTCAACGCTGATGTGGCTTTTCTGAAACGCAAAGTCAGTTTGGGGAAACGCATTGTAAGCTTTGGACTTATGGCAGTGCTTTTTGTAATCTCTTTGGTAGTTATTTGCAGTGTAGTTCTGGCGTTGTTTACCTCCCAAACCTAAACTACAGCACAGTTATTCTTTATTTTCCTCTAGTCTTCATAGCACAGTGCACTCCGAACGTCGTAGCCTTCGAACCGCTCGCGACCTTTCAAAAATGCTAATTCAATCAAGAAAGAAAGTTGCACTACCTCACCTCCAGCCTTCTCGATAAGATTACACGCCGCCCGTGCTGTACCACCGGTTGCCAATAGGTCGTCGTGCAGTAGTACGCGCTCTCCGGGAGTAATTGCATCTTTATGAATTTCCAAGGTATCGGTGCCGTATTCCAATTCGTACGACTCTTGGTGTGTTTCAGCGGGTAATTTCCCCGCCTTTCGGATGAGCACAAAGCCCGTGTTCAATCGGCTTGCCAAATACCCTCCGTAGATAAACCCCCGCGAATCAATCCCAACTACTTTCTGAATGGCTTTGCCCTCTGCAAATTCAACCAGCGCATTCCCCATTTTTTGAAAGGCTTCCGCATCTTTCAGCAAGGTGGTGATATCTTTAAATAAAATTCCCGGTTTTGGAAAATCAGGAATGTTACGAATGTATTTATCAAGTTCTTGATACATGAATTCTAAACGTTGAACGTGGTATTTTCAATTTTGCTTGAAGTTACTGAACCCTGTTGTATTTGGGAAACGAATACAAAAAAAGCCTTGCAATCTGCAAGGCTCTAAAGTTTTGTCGGTGAGTTATTACTCAGAAGTGGGCGTATCGTTACGAAGTTTTGCCTTTAAATCTTCCAGATTGCTATCTACTTTGCCCGAATTAGCACCGGTATGCGGGGGAGTTGCGTTCCCTTGGTTGCCTTCATTGCCAGTGCTTTGGCTATCGGTATTTTGTGTTGAAGCTTGGGAAGCTAAACGTGCTTTTAATTTATTGAGCGCATCGGACGATTCGATGGCTTTATTGGCATCGGTGCCTAACGCTCGGTTGATTTCATCATCAACACTCGTATTTTGATTGTTGATTTCGGCATATGATTCTGCCAAAGCCTCTTGCTCTAATACTTTTTCTTTCATGCGTTCTAAGCGAGCGAGTGTATCGCTTGAGTCTACATTTGCCAACTGCTTGTTGAGTTTAACAGTCGCTTGGCTTACTTTAGAGCGGGCTTTCAGCGATTTCAACTCGTTTTCCCAAGAAGAAACTTTGCTTTTGAGTTGCTGCACATTGCCTTCCATTTTAGCGACCATTTGGTCGTACTGTTCTACGTTTTTCCGATTAGCAGCAAGGCGCCCATCAATTTGCTCTTTTTTGGCAAGAGCTTGCGATGCCAATCGGTCGGCTTCGGCTTCGGAAAGCTCCCCGGCTTGGGCTTTTTGTAACAGCAAGATTGCCTTGTTTTCATACTCTGCTGAAGCTCGAAGGCTTTCTTCCAGTTGCTTTTTCTCGCGGATTGCCATGGCTTTTACTTCGGCAAGCCCTTGCAAGCTTTTATTCAGGTCGGCTTTTAAATCTTTAATTCCCTGTTCGGTCATCTTCACAGGGTCTTCTATTTTATCTAACGCTGAATTGGCATGTGCTTTTCCAATATTAAACAGTCGTTTTAACCACTCAAACATAATTTACTTTTTTGATTTGTGTTCAGGATGAAATTTTATTTTACCAAAAAGGCATTAAGTAAAACACACAGGAAAGGGGCAGGTTGTTCCCTAACTGTATTTTATTTGCCAAATTTCTTTTCAAAATAAACGTACGCTTCATTCAGTTGCCTCGAAATTTCGAGTGCAGTTTCGTGCTTGTCGGCATCGTTGCGGAACAAATCCGGGTGGTACATTTTCATAAGTTTACGGTACGATTTCTTGATTTGCTCAAACGAAGCCCCAGGGGGTACTTCTAAAATCTGGTAGTACTTCAACTCTTGTGTATTTTGCGAAGTGTTTTGGTGCGTAGAACGATACTGCTGTTCGTACTGCTGCTGTTCTTTCCGAGCCTTTTCGTACTCGTCGTTGTAACGTTTCCACTCCTCAAAATCGAAATCGGTATCGCGGAGTCGGTCTATCTGCTCATTCACAGAAGCCCGAATGATATCTTTTAACCGGTTCAGAATCATCTTTTTTTCAATTTAGTATATCTCGTTATTACCGAGCTAAATAACCAACACTTAAGTTACTTACTATATAGCGATTTCCACAGAATTGTTACACAGAAGGTATTGTGAAAGTACGTATAAAAAGTTAAAATTTAAGCTATTCAGGTGCTAAAGCCTCTTGGGGCAAGGCGAATCGCCTTTTACCACTACAAACAATATTTGTGGCAATTTGCCTACAAGCATTTTCTAAATTACCGTGTAATGTGCTCATTTGTGGTATGAAAGTATTATTACAAGAACCGCAAGCCCAAGTGTTTTATAGCCAGCAAAATGCGTTTATCGAAATACGTATACAATCAGGTATTTCTTTAAAAGACTATAAGTTTGCTTACGAACATGCGCTGCAAGCTGCAAAAAACCAAAAAATAAGGCGGTTTCTTATTAATGAGCGCCAGCACCAATCGGCAGGATATGCGCATCGGACTTGGTTCAGTTTGCAGTTTTTACCCAAGTTTTTTCGGCAATTGGGGCTACACGTTCGCCTTGCGGTAGTACGCAAACCTAACTCGGTTACCAACCTTAGCACTGCCATGCTTGAAGCGGCACAACAAAAACTAGCAGCCAAGTTTCAATTAGCCTTTTTTGACGACGACCAAGCCGCCGCAGATTGGTTGAGCCAACCTCCTGAGCACACCACGGAGATTCCCCCCGAAGATTAGGGAATCTTCCCGAAATCAATACATTTGCAGCCTGCTGCCAAGCAGTACAGCACCTCTCTTACTTTATTAAGCTAATAAGTTATTATAGCAATTATTTACTGTTTTAACTATATATGATATGGAAAACTACACTTCAGAAATTACCTCAGCAAAAGCGATGGAACTAGAAGATCGCTACGGTGCACACAATTATCATCCACTTGATGTAGTAATTGCACGGGGAAAAGGCGTAAAAGTTTGGGATGCCGAAGGGAAAGAATACTACGATTTCTTATCGGCATATTCTGCCGTAAACCAAGGGCACTGCCATCCTCGCATCATCAAAGCACTCACCGAACAGGCACATACGTTGACCCTTACTTCGCGCGCTTTTTATAACAATGTACTTGGTGTGTACGAAAAGTATATCACAGAGTATTTCGGATACGACCGCGTTTTGCCCATGAATACCGGCGTTGAAGGAGGCGAAACCGCCATTAAGTTATGCCGCAAATGGGCTTACGAAGTAAAAGGCGTAGAAAAAAATAAAGCAAAAGTGATTTTTGCGAGTGGTAACTTCTGGGGGCGCACACTAGCGGCAGTTTCTTCTTCTACCGATCCAGACAGCTACGGCAACTACGGTCCCTTTGTCCCAGGGTTCGAAGTAATTGAATACAACAATCTGGAAGCATTGGAAAAAGCCCTTGCCGACCCGAATGTCGCCGGTTTTATGGTTGAGCCTATCCAAGGCGAAGCCGGTGTGGTAGTACCCGAAGAGGGCTACTTGAAAAAAGCCTATGAGCTTTGCCAAGCCAACAATGCGTTATTTATTGCCGACGAGGTGCAAACCGGTATTGGAAGAACCGGCCGTTTGCTCGCTTGCGATTACGAAGGTTTTAAACCCGATATCTTGATTTTAGGGAAAGCACTTTCGGGAGGGGTATTCCCGGTATCCGCCATTTTAGCCCGCGATGAAATTATGCTCACGATTCGCCCCGGGCAACACGGTTCTACGTTTGGAGGTAACCCACTAGCTTGCCGAGTAGCCATGACTGCACTACAGGTGCTCAAAGATGAAAATATGATTGAAAATGCTTACCGGCTGGGTGAAGTGTTCCGCGAGCGTATGAATGCATTGATTGCTAAAACGGATTTAATAACCCTAGTACGCGGAAAGGGTCTGCTCAATGCCATCGTAATTAACGATACTCCTGATAGCAAAACCGCTTGGAACCTCTGTGTAGCTTTGAAAGAAAACGGTTTACTTGCCAAGCCTACGCATGGCAATATCATCCGCTTTGCCCCACCACTCGTAATTTCAGAAGAACAACTACACGAATGCTGCGATATCATCGAAAAGACTGTACTTTCTTACCAATAACAGCATGTGTATTTATTCCAAAAAATCATACAAAGAAAGCTATCCGTTCGGGTAGCTTTCTTTTTTTATTTAATTAAAATGACCTGTGTTGTATACACTTCGAAACCGAAACACGCCTTCACACAAAAAACCCACGTAAAAACGTGGGTTCACAGGTTAAGACTCGCAGTTTTACAACCCAAAAGCTTCTTTTACCTGATCTACGTAGTCGAGTTTCTCCCAAGTGAACAGTTCTACTTCTACTTCGATAGGCTCGCCATTCCCATTTGTGAAACGTTTCTTCACGATTTCAGGGGTTCGCCCCATGTGTCCGTAAGCTGCCGTTTCGCTGTATATAGGGTTGCGGAGCTTCAATCGCTTTTCGATAGCTGCTGGGCGCATGTCGAATACTTCTGCCACCTTTTGGGCAATTTCACTGTCGTTCATTGCTACTTTTGCCGTTCCGTAGGTATTCACAAAGATGCTGGTAGGTTCTACCACACCAATCGCATAGGAAACCTGCACTAATACCTCATCGGCTACGCCTGCGGCTACTAAGTTTTTAGCAATATGCCGTGTTGCATATGCTGCTGATCGGTCAACTTTACTAGGGTCTTTTCCTGAAAAAGCCCCTCCACCGTGTGCCCCTTTGCCACCGTAGGTATCCACAATAATTTTACGTCCGGTTAAGCCTGCATCGCCATGTGGCCCACCGATTACAAATTTACCGGTAGGGTTAATGTGGTATTTGATGTCATCTTTAAAGAGCTGCTGTACTCCTGGCGATACTTGGCTTTTCACGCGAGGCAGTAAAATATGGATAATATCTTCACGGATTTTCGCCAGCATTTTTTCGTCGGCGTCGGGTGTCCCCTGCATAAACTCATCGTGTTGTGTAGAAACAACGATGGTATCGATGCGCAACGGTTGGTTATCGTCAGAATACTCAATCGTTACTTGGGCTTTTGCATCGGGGCGCAAGTAGGTAATATCTTTATTTTCGCGACGTAGTAACGCCAATTCGCGTAAAATACGATGCGAAAGGTCAAGGGCTAAAGGCATATAGTTGGCGGTTTCTGTACATGCATACCCGAACATCATGCCCTGGTCGCCTGCACCTTGTTCTTCAGGGTTACCTCGGTCAACCCCTCGATTAATATCTTCCGATTGCTCGTGGATTGCAGAAAGAACTCCGCAAGCGTCTCCGTCAAATTTGTACTCACTTTTGGTGTATCCTATTTTATTAATCACACTACGTGCAATTTCTTGTACATCGAGATATGCCGAAGATTTCACCTCACCAGCGAGCACTACTTGCCCGGTAGTTACTAATGTTTCGCAAGCTACTTTTGAACGAGGATCGAGGGCTAAAAAATGATCGACAAGGGCATCGGAAATTTGGTCGGCAATTTTATCGGGGTGTCCTTCTGAAACCGACTCGGAAGTAAATAGGTATGACATTACGTTATTGGTTTATGAAATGATACATAATAAAATGAAAGAAGCTACTCACTCCAAAGCAAGTAGCTATCTCGGCTAAAAAGCTGATATTATTTAAATTTTATCTCGTTGGCAATATTTACATTGCCTTCTTGCAATTCTTTGAGAGAACGAGAAAAGGTCAACGTGGTTTTATCCCCAGATAGCGAATAGGCACTCTCGTTAGAATATTTTTTCACCTTCTCAAACCGTAATACCTGACGGTACTGAATGCTTGCATACATTTCTTGCACTCGTTGGTGGAGCTCGTACCCGAAATCTTTTGCGTTTTCATCGGGCTTAATTTGAGCAATCAGCGCCTTAAGGTTGAACTTCCCGGTTTTGGTTAATACACTTTTTCCATCAAATACATAGTATTCTTCGTATGCTGGCTTCCCGTTTGGGTTGTACTGAATTTCGGATAGTGCTGTATTGAGTGCTTCTACATTATCGAAATCAAAACTCAACCCATACTGAAACGAATTATCGTTTTGGATAGAAACCGCATTTCGAATGCCCGTAATAGTATTTAGCTGCGAAGACCCCATGGAAAACAGCGAATCTACCTGATGAAAGGGGTTCCCTTCCGTACCAAACGGGTTTACTTTTTCGTCTTTGGAAGCATCCACTAGCAAGGCAAGCAACTGCTGGCTTTGCGAGAAGTCCATGAGCAACTGGTAGCTACCCGCTCCGGAAGAAGTCATTCGGATTTCTTCTTTAATTTCAAAACAAGAGCTAAGGAATACCGGGAAGAAAAGAAAAATGAGAGCGTTTCGAAAGAATTTGTTCATAAGAGGAAACTTTTAAAATTTGGTCAAAAATACAGAATTACATAGGATATTCTAAGGATATTGACGAAAGGTTATAATGTACACCTTCGCATAGATTTTTACCCCCACCCTCTGTTGCAAAACTATTGCCGTTGTTTATATTTGATTTATCAAACTACACATCTGTAGTTATGTAGGGGAGCACTGCAAGTGTTTCCATTTGCCTACTTAGCTTAAAAAAATGAATACGCTAAACCACTAAAAGATTATGAACATTCCCGAAGATTTAAAATACACTAAAGACCACGAGTGGGTAAAATTCGATGGCGAATTAGCTACCGTGGGGATTACCGACTTTGCCCAGCGCGAATTAGGCGATATTGTTTTTGTGGAAATTGAAACCGAAGGTGAACAAATTGCCGCCGGTGAGGAGTTCGGTACGGTAGAAGCGGTAAAAACTGTGTCAGAGTTGTTCATGCCTATCTCAGGCACTGTAGAAGAAGTAAACGAGGCTATTGAAGGTGCTCCTGAAGTAGTAAACAACGACCCTTACGGAGAAGGTTGGATGATTAAAATTCGGCCCGACGACCCTTCTGAACTAGATAGCTTACTCGATAAAGCCGGCTACGAAGCGGTAATCGGCGAAGCATAGCCACATCATTTTCATGATATTATTTTAAAGGAGATTCTTTCAGAAAGAATCTCCTTGCCTTTTTAAAAACTGACCACGCCCACTGTATCGCTGTTCAGTTTGATTTTAAGATAATCTTTCAGGCGAGCTTCGTATTGTTGCCGTACACGCCGATAGGTGCGTTGATTCCATTTTATTACTGCCATATATTGGCTTTGCCGCCCCAAAGAATCGAAACGGGTTTGTGCAGCTTTTGCAATCGAAAACTCTTCAATTTCGGGATAGAGCACATGCACTTCGCGTTCAATTTGCCGAAAAGGGATGGTATCGCCTCGTAACTGAACAATTACGTTTTGCAGGCTATCAATTTGCCCTTCGACGCGCACTCGTTCTTTTTGTTGGTAGTTTTCAATGCCACTTAGCCTACCTTTCAAGATATCTACTTCTTCGACCATTTTTTTCTGCTCTTCGTCGGGAGGGGCATCGGTAGGGGTCAAAGCGATAATGCTAGAATCTTTATCATTTCTAAAAAAACGCTGAAAGAGGCGCTCGCCCATTATAGCATTAAACTTAGCTTCTAGCGTTTCTACCGAATCGGGCGAGATGTACTCTCCAAAATAATATACCTTTAGCTCATATACCGAATCTGCATTGAGTTTGTAGGTCCACTCTACACCTTTTTCAATATCGCTATGGATGTTTGCTTCGATAAATTTCCCAATAAAAGAGAGGCGCGTAGCATTCTGAACCGTTTGTACTAAGAAGAATACGCTGGGGATGAGCAATAATGTCAGAAAAGTGTATAACGCTAGTTTGGTTTTCCGCTCAGAGGCAGGATCTACCATTTCTACATGAGGAAACTTGAGCAACCGAACGATAAAGTAGGTAGAAAGGGAAATTAGTACTGCATTGATAAAAAACAGATAGAATGCTCCTCCAAATACCACCAAACGGTTAGTCGCTAAGCCAAAACCTGCTGTACACAAGGGCGGCATAAGCGCTGTTGCAATGGCAACTCCGGGAACAGCGTTGGTTTTCTCGGTGCGAGAGCCGGCAATAATCCCTGCTAACCCTCCAAATAAAGCGACAAAGGCATCTAAAATTGTGGGTGTGATGCGGGCTTGCATCTCAGGGGTAAAATTCCCAAACGGTGTAATGCGGAAGTAGAGAAAGCTGCAGGCTAAACTCAATACAGTGGCAATGCCAAAATTGAGCAGAGCGATTGAAAGATTAGGTCGATCGTTGATACCCAAGGCAAGTCCTATCCCCAAAATGGGCGACATGAGTGGCGAAATGAGCATCGCCCCGATGATCACCGCTGGCGAATTTACATCTAACCCAATACAGGCGATAAATACCGAGCAGATAAGTATCCACAATTTTGACCCCCCTAAGACTACCCCGCTGTTGATCCCTTTAATGGTGCCTTCTACGTCGGTATCTTCTGCCAAATGGGTAATGCGAAACACAAGACGGCGCAGGAATCTGGCAATGTTGCGCAACTCCTCCAGAATTACATCCCAACTTTTTTTAAGCATTGTCTAGAACGAATAAACATAAAAACTACAAGAATTAACTTAGCTTTTTTCTGCCAAACATACTGAATTTGGTGCATAGCCTAATGCTTGTTTCGGGAGCCTGATAGGTAATTCTTAAAAATAATAGCTAAAAAAGCTGCAACGTATTACCAGTGGTTTTCCACTTCCGTTTCTATTTGCTTGCGTTCTGCTAAATACTGCGAGTAGGCACCTTCATAAGCAATACGACGCTCTATGGTCGATTTGAACGTAGCATTAAGTCCTAATAATAGTTCAGAAACTTCGCGGACAGCGTGTTGCCCTCCTTCGTTACCACTAATATAATCGCAGGTTTTCTCATCGCGCAGGTATTCTAGCAGCGTTGGGCTTGCCGCCCGACGAATGCAAAAAGATAATCCGCACAAATGCGCTAATTCTAAATCGAGGATATCGTCAAAAAAAAAGGCAATTTCATCGTGCGCAACTGAAAACTGTTGAGTAATTAATTCGAGCGCTTCGCGCTTATTTTTATAATTTAGAAATACGCCATGGAAATGTTCTCGTTTGGCAAACTCAATCGCTTTCAAATTGTTAGCACCTGTGATGATGAAGGTATAGGGGATATGATTTAGTACTAGCCACCGATCGAACCGAAGCATGTTCACTCCCATCGAATCGGGTTCAGAAAATAAGCTGCCTCCTTCACTATATTTCACTCCGTTGTTAAAAACGCCATCCCAATCAAAAATCAACGCCTTAGTTTTCTTGTATTTCTTAGTGATATGGTGGGGAGGCGTTAGAAACTCGCCCCCCAAAGTACAAAACTGTTTTTCTATCTTTTCCATCTACTTGCGCAGTGATTTTTCTAAATGATGGATTTCAATTAAAGGCTTGAGAAATTCTTCTAAATCGGCAAGATTGAGCTGGCTGGCAGCATCGCATAGTGCCGAGGAAGCATTCGGGTGCGCTTCAATGAAAATTCCATCGATGCCCGCTGCTACACCTGCCCGTGCTAGCGTTGGGAGGTATTGGCGCAAACCGCCAGAAGGGTCTGAACTAGGGATTCCATATTTCCGGATAGAATGCGTGATGTCAAATATTACGGGGTAGCCAATCTGACGCATGTCGTAAAAACTTCGCGGGTCGACTACCAAATCGTTGTAGCCAAAGGTATATCCGCGTTCGGTAAGTAAAATATCATGGTTGCCAGCGGCTTCTACCTTTTTCACTGGCTTATCCATATTCTGGGGCGATAGAAACTGCCCGTGCTTCAAATTGATGACGCGCCCTGTCTTGGCGGCGGCTACTACTAACGTAGTTTGCATGCATAAATATGCCGGAATTTGAATGATATCGAGTACCTCGGCGGCGGCTTCTACTTGGTCTGGATAGTGTACATCAGAAAGTACTGGCAGGTCGAATTCTGTTTTGATACGCTGCAAGATACGCAGCCCTTCCTCCAATCCTGGGCCCATATAGTAATCTACCGAGCTGCGGTTATCTTTCATAAATGAAGACTTGAAAATTAGGGTAACTCCAAGCCGTTCGGCAATTTCTTTTATAGTTTCAGCTGTTTGCATCATCATGCTTTCTTCCTCAATCACGCAAGGGCCTGAAATGAGGAATAGCTTACTCCAATCAAAGTTTCTTTTTTCCATTTTGTAAATCGGTTCAAAATAATAGCGAAGAGGAAAAGCTCCTCTCTTTTTCTATGCGAAATTGGGTAAATCTTAGGGCATCTGCAAGGTTTAAAACTGTAAGCGGAGGGAATCGCGAAGGGGTAGGTGCTTCGGGCGATTTTGCTGCCAATATGCCGTTTGCATGCGTTCTTTTTGGGTAGCAATGGTGGTATTGCCATTCCCGTGAGTTTCTTCCCATTTTTCTAAGGCAAACGGAAATTCTTTTTGAAAATAAAAGGTAAGTGTACGGGGTAGCGTTTGGTATGCCACCGTGTAGACCATTTGCGCTGCATTGTTGGGGTTTGCTTCCAAAGTTGCCTTTGCGGTTTGGGGCTTGTGGGTGTAATGCCGTAAGGTTGCATCGAGCGCACTCGGAATGAGGGTGAATGTACCTGTAGGCAGCGTTTCGGGGTTTAACCTTAGGCGAGTCCATAATTCATCTTCTACCATAGCAGCCGAGATTTTAAAGGTTGCATCTGCTTCGTTTTCGAAATATGAGTACTGATGGCACACGTATTTTTTCTTCTGCAAATTCATTTGAAAAAACGAATGCCCACACCAATCTTGCAAAGTTGATGTTATTTTGAGCGTATGCGGAAACTCTTCGGAACGTATCGGAGTAAAGACCGATTGCATAAGCGAATACGCGTAAATACCTGTATTAAATCGGCGCATCGCATTCAATTTTAGTACCTTGACCGCATCTTCAGGAATTTCAGGGGGGTAATCGAGCTTCACCTGTTTCGATTTTGAAAAATCTTCGGTTACAAAAATCAAAACGGCTTCGCCTTCGTGCACTGCACCGTATCGCTCTTGTTGCAGAGTATAGCTGGTAATTTCTGCTTTTCCGGCATACCAATACTCGCCGAAGGCATCGCGACTGGGAGGCGCTACTTCAGCGTTTTCATTACGTTCGGCTTGCGAAAGCGTGCCACACCCTGAAGCTATCCATCCACTAATCCAAAAAAGGCCGAGGAAGCGAACAAAAGAGAAGAGTTTCATAGTAAGTTGTTGGGGGTTACGGTAAATTAAACTATGTATATAATCGTATACATTATAATAACTTTCTGTAATTCAGAACGATTATAAGAGGCGGAATGAATACCCAAAGTGCAATTCGTTGAAAAACCTAAAACCTAGGCGATCGCATTGAGTTTATTTGTAAACTTTGCGCTCTTTACCAGTGCATATGGTGTATTCGTTCAACTTTAGTTTTCAAATATTTTATGGCTGAATCAACTTCTTTAGGAGGCCTTAACAGTAAAAAGGTCGTTAATGTTCTTTCTGTGGCAATCCCCGTAGCGGTAGCCATTCTTATTGGCATCCGGCAAAAGCTTCCTTTAGGGGAGTGGACTGCCACCCTGCCCCATGTTATTGGGCTAATTAATACGGCAACTTCAGTATTGCTCATAGCGGCATTAGTGGCTATCAAGCAAAAGAAAGTCACGTTGCATCAAAACCTCATGTGGGGTGCGTTCATTTTAGGGGCTATCTTTTTGGTAACCTATATTCTGTATCATATTTCGAATCCTTCCACTGCATATGGAGGGCAAGGCGCGGTTCGTTATGTGTATTATTTTTTCCTTATCACACATATTTTGCTTTCGATAGGCGTAGTTCGCTTTGTGTTACTTGCAATGCATTATTCGCTCAATAAGCAATTCGAAGATCATAAACGCATCGTGAAAATTGCCTTCCCCGTATGGTTATATGTATCGGTTACTGGCGTAATTGTTTACTTGATGATTAGCCCCTATTACACACACTAATTAAAAAACATCAACAAAATAAGAACGGCTTATAGCACTACGCAACAAGCCGTTTTTTTTATTGTTTAGGAGGTGAATGCATACAAATGATATGTGCTACTGCTTGAAACCCGCCTAAATCATTAAAATTAAAACAGATTATCCCTATTTCACTTCTTTGAGGGGCACCATCATCAAGATCATGCGTCTGCCTTCCATGCGGATGGGCTGTTCGGGTTTGCCATAGGGTTCTAGGTCTTCGGCAAACTGTTCTAACAACGATCTTCCACGATCTTTATACACTATGGTTCTACCAAAAAAATGTACATACGCTTTTACCTTGTTGCCTTCTTCTAAGAACTTGATTGCATGCTTCTTTTTAAACTCGAAGTCGTGGGAATCGGTATTAGGACCAAAGCGTATTTCTTTGAGCACCGTTTTTTGTTGCTTGGCTTTCAATTCTTTTTGTCGCTTCTTCTGGTCGTATTTGAACTTAGAGTAGTCGACGATTTTGCATACTGGCGGCTTCGCGTTGGGGGATATTTCTACCAAATCGAGCCCTTGGTTTTCTGCCATGCGGATGGCTTCATCGCGCGAGTAAATGCCTGTTTCAATATTTTCACCTACTACCCGCACTTCTCTTGCTCTAATTCTATGATTGACTCTATGTCTAAAGTCTTCTTTTTTTGCCATTTAAATAATTTTGGATTGAACATTTACCTACAAATATAACAGGATATCGCCTGTATACTTTCTTATTTCTTAAAAACAATAGTACAAATTTTATGGAGAATGCCTAACCGATTTGCATACATTAGAGAAAGGTGATCTGCCGCATGCAAGGAGTTTGTTTAGAAAAGGCAGGCGATTTCTTTTAGGAATCAAGAAAGATTTTAGAGTTTTGCCCTCTTGCAATTCAACATCATACAATTTATGAAAGTATCACAACTGTTAGGCATTACACTTAAGGAGTCTTCCGGAGGGGCCGATTTAGCTTCGCACGATTTGCTAGTACGTGCCGGGTATATTCGGCAACTTTCTTCAGGTATTTTTACACAATTGCATTTGGGGCATCGTTCACTGCAAAAAATTCAACAGATTTTGCGGGAAGAAATGGATCGCATAGGCGGCGTAGAAATTGCCATGCCCGTTGTGCACCCTGCCGATATTTGGCGGAAAACCGGGCGTTATGATGAAATTGACGAATCTTTAGTTCGGTTTTCTGATAGAGCCGAGCGCGATTTGGTACTTGCCATGACACACGAAGAGGTCGTCTCTTCCCTCACTCAAAGCGAGGTAACTACCTACAAACAGTTGCCCATTTTAGTATACCAAATGCAAACTAAGTTCCGCGATGAGGCACGCCCACGAGGGGGGCTAATCCGCGTTAAGGAGTTCATTATGAAAGACTCTTACTCGCTCGATGCTACTTGGGAAGGCCTCGAGAAACAATATGCCGCACACTACGAAGCGTACTTCCGTATATTTAAGCGTGCCGGCTTGCCTGTAATTGCTATTAAGAGCGATGTGGGCATGATGGGCGGCAAAGTAGCACATGAGTTTATGTACATTTCCGATATAGGAGAAGATACCATTTTCATATGCGATAAAACCGGTTACCAAGCCAACAAAGAAGTGGCTAACTTCCGTAAAGTATATCCGACGGCAGACCCTCTGCCAATTGAAAAAGTACATACCCCTAATACAAAAACCATTGCCGAGGTAGCTCAATTCTTAGGAGTTTCGGAAGTCCAGTGTGGCAAAATGGTCTTTTTTATGGGAACCTTTGCCGAAGAAGAAGAAAAATTAGTTGCCGCAGTAATACGCGGCGATATGGAAGTAAACCCGGTAAAAGTCCAAAAGCTAGGAGGAATTAAAAAGATGCGACCTGCTACCGATGAAGAAATTAAAGCGGCAGGCTCTGTCGCCGGATACGCTTCGCCTATGGGCTTAAAGCGCGATAAGGCAATGGTTATAGCCGACGACCTTGTAGCCCACTCGCCTAATTTGGTGCTTGGTGCCGACGAAACCGACTACCACTACAAAAATGTATGTTACCAACGCGATTATACTGCCGATGTTGTAGGGGATATCGCTATGGCATACGAAGGCGCACTTTCTCCTGATACCGACGACGATACTGCCACACTTCGTGCGGTACGAGGGGTGGAAGTTGGCAATATTTTCCAGCTAGGCACTAAATACACCGAAGGACTTAACGCGTATTTTATGGATGAACACGGGAAATCGCACCCGGTAATTATGGGATCGTATGGCATTGGTGTAGGGCGTTTACTGGCTTGCCTTGCTGAAGAATATAACGATAAAGACGGGTTAAATTTCCCTATTGCAGTTGCACCATATCATGTACAGTTAGTCGCCTTAATCGACTCGGATGAAACCAAACAAGCAGCCGATAGTCTATATGAAGAACTGAAAGCGGCAGGAATTGAGGTGTTATACGACGACCGTAAAATAAAATCGGCGGGTGTAAAATTTAAAGATGCCGACCTACGTGGTATTCCTCTTCGTATTACCCTTTCGAAAAAATCGCTGGAAAAAGGCGGTGTAGAGTTCAAACAACGCGGAGAACGGAATTTTGATATCGTATCTACCGAGTCAATTACCGATGTTCTCATTCAAAAAATCGCTGCTTTGCATGCCGAACTGCAAAAAGGTTTAGAAAACGTTCCGGTTTGGGATGGAAAATCGTAATGTTATCACTTTATGCAAAAAGAAAACCCTCAGTAGAACCTTATCTGCTGAGGGTTTTTCATGTTTTTATCTATTCTTTTTTAATTGATAATCAGCTTTTTCATGGTGCGTTGGCTGCTATCTGAGATGGAAACGAAGTAGAGGCCACGGGTAAAGGCTTGTTGAGCAGGACTCAGTTTTACTTGTACCTCTCCGGTTTCATCTACCGAAACTTGCTTTTCCCACACCTTGCCACCAATGGTATTGTAAAGAGTGAATGTAACTTTTCCACCACGGCAGCCTTTAGCTTTTAGGGAAACCTCTGCCCCTTGCGAAGGGTTCGGGTATACTTCAAACTCAAGAGAAGTTAATTCCCAACGCTCGTTGAGTGAATGTGTTGCAGCTTTTTCCGTTGAAAGATTTTGAGCAATTGCAGCCTGTGTTTGTGCAAATCCCCATATTACTCCCAAGGCTATGGTAATTTTGAGTATAGTTGTTTTCATGGATGTATCGGTAGTTTTTTACTATAAGCTAACTTTTTACTAGTGTACGTAAATAAGAATGAAGGTTGCCGTAAAAACGTTGCGTGCAAAAAACACTCTAACATTTTTTAAGGATTCTATTAATTGGTAAACTTACGGAATTTTACACGAAACCCTTCAACTAAGCTCATGAGCAAACCCGAAGCCGTTTTTCAAAATGTGCGCGATGCTAGTTTCCAAATGCACACATTGAGCGACCACTCTGTCAATCAGATTCTGAATGACGTTGCAGCGACCACCATAGAGAGAAGCCGTTTCATTTTAGCAGAAAACGAAAAGGATTTAGCGAAGATGTCGCCCGAAAACCCGCGCTATGATCGCCTAAAACTGACTTTTAAACGATTGGAAGGAATAGCGCACCATTTGCGCGATGTGGCAAAACTGCCTTCGCCCTTGGGGAAAACGCTGGATGCTCGTACACTACAAAATGGGCTGCAACTGCGCAAAGTTACTGTACCCATTGGGGTAATCGGGATTATCTACGAAGCTCGCCCAAATGTAACCTTCGATGTGTTTGGGCTGTGCATCAAATCAGGAAATACTTGCTTGCTCAAAGGAGGAAAAGATGCCGAACACTCTAACCAAGCCATTATTTCTGTAATTCACGAAGTATTGGTACGCTACAAAGTAAGCCCGCATATTGTACAGCTTCTGCCGGTTGACCGTGTAGTAACCGAGCAAATGCTGCGTGCTACTGAGTTTGTCGATTTAATTATTCCTAGGGGAAGTCAAAGCCTGATTAATTTTGTGCGTAATAATGCCAAAGTACCTGTTATTGAAACCGGAGCTGGTATTGTACATACCTATTTCGACGAATCTGCCGATTTAGAAAAAGGAAAAAATGTAATTCTAAATGCAAAAACGCGAAGGGTAAGCGTTTGCAATGCGCTCGATTGCTTGTTAATTCATCATAGCCGTGTAAATGTATTGCCTGAAATTTGCCGTTTACTTGCTGAGCACCACGTGGAAATTTATGCCGATGAAAGTGCTTACCTTGCCCTGCAAGATAGCTATCCTAAAAAGCTATTACACTTTGCCGATGAAGAGCACTATGGCATGGAATTCCTCGACTATAAAATGGCTATTAAAACTGTAAGCGGTCTTGATGGAGCCATTGAACATATCAATCATTATAGTTCGCGCCATAGCGAAGCTATCCTTTCAGAAACGCCCAAGCACATCGAAAGCTTTTTAAACCGTGTGGATGCTGCCGTAGTATATGTAAACGCTTCCACCGCTTTTACAGATGGCGCTCAGTTTGGGCTTGGTGCCGAAATAGGCATCAGCACTCAAAAAATGCATGCGCGAGGACCTATGGGGTTAGCAGAGCTTACCAGCTACAAATGGCTGGTAAAAGGAGATGGACATACCCGCCCTGCTTAGGTCTATTCTAGTCCTGATTTTAAGATATAGATGCCTGGTTCGTTGTTCTGATATCGCTCTGCTACATTGGGTAAATGATAAAACACCGTAGGAATTACGTCGGCTTTGTCGATAATTACTTCAGGTAAATCGCTCAGAAATGCATCCGAAATATCTTGTAGTGTACCGTACCGGTTCATCTGCGAGAAGTGTTGCCTCGAAGCTAACTCCCATTGTAAATAAGGAGTTGCCAAGGTATTGTTGAAGTAGTAGGCGGGGCTATCGCTCCCTAGTACTACTAACTTTTTTCCCTGATATGTCTCTAAAAGATTGGTATCGGCCCACAGTTTTTGATAATCGATAGGCCAGTAAGGGCTTTTTTGAAAGTACATCCCGCTAATACCCAAAATGAAGCAACAACCCATAATGATGTGCAAGTAATGAAATGCGATGATTCGCCGAATGATGAGTAATTGGTGGGCTACAAAAAAACTAAACACCGGGACTAAATACATGTATTTGGCCGGCATGCTGGCATCTGCCACAAAAAAGGTAAGCACCGCTGTGATTGCCCAAAAAAGCATAATCTGCTGACAGGATACCTGAAAGTTCACAAAACCAGATTCTCTAAATACAAATATTAAAGCAATCAGCAAAATGAACAGCGGCAACGTATACTGTAACAAGATGCTTGTTACAGTCATATATGAAGGAGCTATATTGATTAAATACGCGGTAAGATATTGTTGCATAAACGGGCGGAGGGCATCGAAAAGGAAAAAGAACACGCTCACGATAAATACTATAAACAGAAAACCAAAGGCAATGAGCAAGAGATTTCGGATAGAAGAAGAGCGGAATACAAAAAACGCAAATATGGTAAAGGGTACGTACAGCAATGCAGTATAGCTGCTACTAAATGCTAGCCCTAGTGTAATTCCAAGCCGAAGTAGCTCATCGTTTCTTCCTCTTTCTTCTGGCTTGATGATGTACTCTAAGCCTACCACTAAGAACGTAAGGGCTATAAGTGGTGGCGAGAGGGTCATGAAATCGGTTGAGATATTCATGAACAGCATGTATAAAAAGGCAGGTAGGTAGGTTTTTTCATTGTATACATCGTGTTTGATGAGCATTCGGTTAAAAATGAATGCTTGCCACGCAACTAACACAATTGCTACAATTCGCAAAGCGAGGAACGATTTCCCAAAAACTCCTACCAGAATACTATATAAAGCCACAGAAACCGGCGATAAAGTAGTCCATACTTCCGCATATAGGCGTTTCCCATTAATAATTGCTTCTCCGGCGGCGAGCCATTCAATTTCGGACGTTAAAATCAATTTTCCCGAAAGCAAAAAAGGCAGCCGTATGGCTATCAAAATACCTAAAGCGATAAGTACCCGAAAGGGGTCGTTGATGCGAAACAGGCGAATCAAGGTGTATCTTCGTTTGGTTCGTCAGAAGGTGGAATATCTAAATTTTTAAATAAATCGTTTACTTCTTCGATTACCTCCTCGGTATTATCGTGATAGAAATACAGTTCAGGGATTACTTTTACCTGATGGCGTAAACGCTGCCCTAAGGTTTGCCGAATCATTTTGGCCTTTTCGCCTATGAGCTCCATTAGCCTTTTTTTATCCGATACGAGCATAAAGCTCAAGTATATCTTTGCTTGACGCAGGTCGGGCGATGGAATCGCCTGTGTTACGGTGATAAAAGCCCCTTCGAAATGTGTATTGCTGGCTTGTTGAAAGATTTCTCCTAAGTCTTTTTGAAGAAGTCGGGCAAATTTTCGCTGTCGTTTCGTCTGCATAATCGTTGTTAAGTTAGAGTTTTGCCACTTACGCAAGAGAGGCGCTTGGGAGCCTTGCAAAGAGTGTCTGAACCTTGTAGTGCTTTATTCCTCTTCAGAAAGATCCTCAACGCTGTTATTTTCTGCAAGCAGTTCGTTCAATTTTAAATCTTCCACGATACTAAGAATGTAATAAATCTCATCGTAGAAACTTTTGGCAAAGTTAGGATTATAAAGTGGAGCCGCTAAGTTTACCTTAAAAATTTCTCGGTTTAGGTTTACCCCTATGTATACTTTGTTTTCAATACAGGAGACAAATACATCGGCGCGGCTTTTTCGCTGTAGATAAAGAATTTTTTCCATAAACCCTTTGGTGAGAATGCGTTCACCCTCTAACACGGTATCAGAATAGGCTACAAATTTACTAGCAAACTCAGGGTTTTGTGGGTTGATGTACTTACCCCATCGAAGGTTGAATTTTTGTACAATCTTGCCCGTATAACCCATCTTTTTATACAAATTATCGGGAAAAATGAATGTTCGGCCTCGGAAGGTAAGAGGGGGTTCGGCTATCAGAAAGATGCCGTTAAACACCGTATTCCACCGTTGTTTTTTGCGTTTTTGGTCGGTACGTTCGTATTGGACTAAAAGTTCAGAGAGCTGTACGGGAACGCCGTCTATCTCTCCGGTAATCAAATCGTCACCGATATAATGATCGGGCTTCAAAGGGAATAGTTTACTTTGTTCAAAATCTTCATAGCTAACAAAACCGTTAGCATCGTAATTGAGGGAATCGTCCATAAAGCCAATCATTTTTTTGACTACTGTCTCTTTATAATCGGCGGTAATCGCTTCATCAACATATAACTTTCGGTATACCAAAAAACCAATGATAGGAACTACAATTAGGGTCAGTAGAATCGAATACATCGTAAAGGCTTTGAACGCTATGAGCACGATGTGGGCAAAAATGAGGGCTGCCACAATGAGCCCTAAGCGTAGCCTCTGCCGAAACATATTTTTTCGACGTTCTTCTAGTTCTTCTAAATCGGCTACAACTTCTTCTTTAAAAAAAGCTTTAAACTCTTCGAAGCTATTCATGACCTTATTCGTTTAAACTGTGTACTACAATCCACCGACCTTTGTAATATAAGGTGTATGCAATGGTGTATCATCAATTTGTTAAGTTAGTGTTTGTTATGTAAAACCTCCTACTCTATCTGTAAGATGGCTTCAAAACACATTTATAAGCGCAATATCATCATATGTAGCTTTCTTTTTTTGCTATGTCTTCCCTTTTTGTTGATGCGCTCCGTGTATCCCTTTTATCGTTTTGGGATGTTCGCAGAATTAGGCGCTAAGTCATCTGTTTCGGCAGTGCAATTTATTGTAGTATACACTGCCGAAATGAAAGAAACCCGATTTTATCCTACAATGGCAGGCTTAAATGCTGGTACATTTCGATATTTAAAGCGCAATTACTATTACAGACAAGAAGCGGATAAACTTTTAAAAGTACTGCAAGAAAGGTTTCAAGATGGCGAACAATTCGGGTGGCGTTTTTACAGAGTAGATGGTATTGATACTACAGCTTCTCGCGTATTAATAGCTGAAATTCAGCCTAAACCATCCAATGCCTATGAGTGATTCCTCTTCTAGGCAGTTGATAGTAACGTTTGCCATAGCAGGCATACTTTGCACTGGGTTACTTCAGGTTGTGTATTGGTTGGAACTGCGCCCTCAGGCAATTCAACTGTTAGAAGGCGAAGTCGTATCCAATTGGTTTCGGCAAATAGTAAATTGGTGGTATCCTCGGTTAATAGTGGAAACACAGCGGCTACCTCCTTCCTTTTTTTTAGCAAAGGCCGATCAGGTAATCGGGAGAGTCAGTCTTTTCTTCATCGTAGTAAGTATGGCTTTAGTGGCAAGCACTTACCGTACGATACAACACCGTTGGACAGGCTTTTGGTCAAGCGATGTGAAGCGGATTCCTCTGCAATATGGGCTTCGGATTTTCTATGCTGGTATTTTTTTGTTTACTAAAGATTGGTTTTTCTATTTACAAGATTATGCTGAACTCTCGGCGTTTTATAAGCCTATTAGTTTTTATAACCTCCTAAATTTAGGATTCCCTTCTATAAATATGCTCAGGGTGCTTTGGGCAATGTACGTGTGCGCTACTGTGTGTGTAGTACTGTGGATTCGCCCCGTGTGGAGCACATCAGTTGCCAGCATTCTGTTCCTGTATTTACAAGGTTTTTTGTACAGTTTTGAAAAAATCAATCATGCTTTTGCTACCTCGAGCTATGTTTGCATGCTATTACCTCTGCTTACCTATCAACTAACAAAAGCCTCAAAAACCGCATCAACTTGGATAAACGGTTGGTTATTGCGACTCATACAAGTAAGTGTCGCTACGGCATACTTGCAAAGTGGGCTTGAAAAAGTATTGAACTCCGGCTTTTTTTGGTTCGATCAACAAACCTTACTGCTTAACTACGAGATTGTAATAAATGACTACTTACCAAGCAACCTTGCAAAAGTTGCTACTATGGGAGTATTATTCTTCCAAATCAGTTTCATTTTTATGGTATGGCATTCTACTACACGGTGGATTTATTTGTGCATAGGCATTACATTTCATGTTGCTACAGTGCACTACATGAATGTAGGAGCACTATTAACCCCTTGGGTGTTTGTCTACCTTTTTTGGTTTTTCCCAGAAAAAAAGAAATGAAATATTCTATAGTAATCACCTAACTTTTTTTAAAAAGTGTTAGTTAGTATTTTCGCAGCAAATCATTCAACAGTACATATACCTAATCGGAGATGTCGAAAAATTTAAAACTCAAAAAAGGGTTCAGCATTAACCTAGCAGGGAAAGCAGCCTTGCAAATAGGTACCGCTAAAACTCCTCGCACATTTGCTATCAAACCTACCGATTTTATCGGGATGGAACGCCCTAAACCTACGCTCAAGGAAGGTGATGTGGTAAAAGCAGGCACACCCATTCTCTTCGATAAGAAAATGGATCAAGTAATGTATACTGCCCCTGTGAGTGGAGAAATTGCCGAAGTTGTACGTGGTCCAAAACGAAAGCTATTGGAAATTCGGATTTTAGCCGATGAAACGGTTGAGTATGAATCTTTTGATAAGTACACACTCTCTGAATTGGGCAATCTTAGTCGCGAACAAGTCATCCACCAGATGACACAAAGCGGCGTTTGGCCTAATATCATTCAACGACCTTTTGGGATTGTAGCCAACCCTGAAGATACGCCAAAATCTATTTTTATTTCCACGTTTGATACTCACCCACTTGCTCCCAACTATGATTTTTTGTTTAAAAACAACGAAAAGTATTTTCAGGCAGGCGTTGATATTTTAAAGAAACTCACCTCAGGCACCGTACATGTGAATTTAGATGGTAATGCAGAGGTATCACAAGTTTTTTCGCATGTAAAAAATGCGCAGATAAATACAGTAAGTGGCATACACCCTGCCGGTTGTGTTGGTGTTCAAATTCACCATATAGATCCTATCGCTAAAGGCGATCTAGTATGGACTATCAACCCGTTTGGTGTTATACAAATTGGTAAGCTTTTCTTAGAGGGCATTTACGATGCTTCTAAATTGGTTGCCATTGCCGGTTCAGAGGTAAAAACGCCTCAGTACTACCAAACACGTATTGGCGCATGTGTAGAGTCATACTTGGAGGACAACTTAAAATCAGAGCATGTACGCGTGATATCAGGTAATGTACTTACTGGCGAAAAAATTTCTCAGAACGGCTACATTGGTTTTTACGACCATCTAGTAACCGTTATTCCTGAAGGAGATAAACCACGGTTTTTCTTAACAGAAGGTTGGTTAGCACCTACAGCAAAGCGCTTAAGTTTTCATAGAGCTTTGGGACTGTTATCTTTCTTAACGCCCAAAAAAGAGTTCGTATTGGATAGTAGCATGAACGGGGAAGAGAGAGCTTTCGTAATGACCGGCGCTTTTGAAAAAGTAACCCCTATGGATATTTTACCTACCCATCTATTGAAAGCCATCATGGCAGGCGATTACGATGAAATGGAAGCATTAGGAATCTATGAAGTAGTAGAGGAAGACTTAGCCCTGTGTGAGTTCATTGATGTTTCCAAACACGATATCCAAGCTCTCGTTCGCGAAGGCATTGATTTAATTCGCGAATAAACATATTACATTCACATTTGCTTACCGACACAAGACATCATTCACTGAAATTTATAAACATTTTTCTATGAAATTTTTAGAAGATATACTGCACAAACAACGCCCACTTTTCGAAAAAGGGGGGAAGTTAGAGCGCTTCTATTATTTGTTTGAAGCAGGCGAAACTTTCTTGTTCACGCCGCCTACCGTAAACAAGAGTAGAGGCGTTCAGGTAAGAGATGCCATCGATCTCAAACGCATGATGATCACGGTAGTTATCGCAATGGTTCCGTGCTTACTATTTGGAATCTGGAATGCAGGTCATATGCATTACATGGCTACAGGAGAAAGTGCTTCTCTTATGCAAAAAGTGATGTTAGGGTTACAACTCGTATTGCCTGTAGTAATTGTAGCATATGCTGCAGGTGGTTTAGTGGAAGTAATTTTTGCGGTTACCAGAAAACACCCAATCAATGAAGGTTTTCTTGTAACCGGAATGCTAATCCCTCTTGTAATGCCCGTAACCATCCCACTTTGGCAGGTAGCCTTAGCCACCATTTTTGCAGTTTTAGTAGCGAAGGAAGTGTTTGGTGGTACAGGGATGAATATTTTAAATGTTGCGATGACCGCCCGAGCTTTTCTCTACTTTGCATATCCCGCTGAAATTTCCGGAGATAAAGTTTGGATTTACATGAATGAAGGCCAACAAATGGCAGATGGTTTTACAGGAGCAACTTTCTTAGGAATTGCTGCTTCTGCATCTACAGAAGGCACTAAAGTATTGGATGCTGCGTCTACATGGAATGCCGGTATGTACGATTTCACAAGTATGTTTTTGGGTACGATTCCTGGCTCTATTGGGGAAACTTCCACATTAATGTGTTTAATTGGAGCAGCTATCTTGATATTCACAGGAGTAGGTAGTTGGAAAATTATCGCCAGCGTATTTGGTGGAGCTTATCTTACAGGATTACTATTTAACTTAGCAGGTGTTAATGAATTTATGTTGCTTCCTGCTCATTATCATTTAGTAATAGGAGGATTAGCCTTTGGTGCTGTATTTATGGCTACAGATCCTGTTACCGCAGCGCAAACAGAAAGAGGAAAATGGATTTATGGTTTTTTTATAGGTTTCTTTACCGTAATAATTCGAATAATGAATCCTGCATATCCTGAAGGAATCATGCTAGCCGTTCTTCTTATGAACGTGTTTGCACCGCTAATAGATTTTTATGTAGTTCAAGGAAATAAAACTAGAAGATTAAAACGTGCAACAGTCTAATACTTATATCATCGGATTTGCCGCAGGACTTACAATAGTTCTAGGCGGCTTGCTCTCAGCAGCGGCAGTTATTTTAAAGCCCATTCAAAAGAGAGAAATTGAACTGGATGCTAAAAAGCAAATCCTAAGTGCGGTTATGAATACCGAAGGATACGAAAAATCGGAATTAGCAAAAATCTATGCAGACCGAATAGAGTCTGTTGTAGTAGATTCTAATGGCGATGAAGTATCTCTCGAACAATATGACAAAATCAATAAGCCTGAAGACGTCAATATTAAGAAAGAATACAAGAAAGATCCTTCAGAAAGGCTCTACCCTGTTTTTAAGTATATGTCAGAATCAGGCAATCAGGTAGAAGCGTATATTTTACCTCTATATGGGTTTGGCCTCTGGGATGATATATGGGGTTTTGCCGCCCTAGAGCCTGATTTCAATACACTGAAAGGTGTAGTATTGGATCATAGAGGCGAAACGCCAGGACTCGGAGCACGCATTACCGATAAAGAGGTTCAAGATAGATTTGTTGGCAAAGAAATTCGCAACGATAATGGAGAGCTAGTTTCAGTGAGAATGCTAAAAAGCGAAAATAACCCCAATAAGACAGAGCATGAAGTAGATGGAATGTCAGGTGCTACCATCACTGCTAATGGTGTAAATGATATGCTGAGAAATTACATGACTTATTATGAGTCTTATTTTAAAAATGTACAAACAAGTATGTAATACACATATATAAATGAAGTTTGACCTCTAAATACCTAAAAATATGAGTACAGAAGCAGCAGAAGTAGTTGAAAAGAAATCTTCGGAAGCGTTGTTGTCTAAGCGTCGAAAGAAAATTCTTACCGACCCTTTCGATGATGACAATCCCATAACCATTCAGGTTTTGGGTATTTGTTCAGCTTTGGCAGTAACTGCAAAGTTGGAACCTACTTTGGTAATGTCGATTGCCGTAATGTTTGTAATCGTTTTCTCAAATTTAATCATTTCATTAATGCGCAATGTAATTCCCCAGCGTATTAGGATTATTGTGCAGTTAGGGGTTGTTGCTTCGTTGGTAGTATTAGTAGACCAAGTATTGAAAGCTTACCTGTACGACGTTTCAAAGGTGATTGGCGTATACGTAGGGCTTATCATTACTAACTGTATCATCATGGGGCGTTTAGAAGCATTTGCGATGGGTAATAAACCTTATGATTCCATTTTGGATGGTTTTGGAAGTGCTTTTGGTTATGCCTGGATTATTTTAGTAGTTGCATTCTTCCGCGAGCTATTTGGTTCAGGATCCATATTTGACTTCAAAGTTTTCGAAGCCATTGGGTGGTCTCAAGAAGGATGGGTAGGTTTTGATTTCCCTACAAATGGTCTGATGACCTCACCCGTGGGAGCATTCATCATTATTGGCTTACTGATTTGGGTACAGCGTGCTCGAAATGGATATGTAGAGCATAGCTAAATCAAGTTTATTTTTACCTAAAAAACACATTCAAGGTCATGGATTTAATCAACTTAGGCATTCGTTCCATATTTATAGAAAACATGGTTTTTGCTTACTTCTTAGGTATGTGTTCATACTTAGCCGTAAGTAAAAAAGTGTCAACTGCTAACGGTTTAGGGCTTGCTGTGATTTTCGTTCTTACCATTACAGTACCTATCAACTGGCTAATTGTAGAGTGTATCCTTAGTGAAGGAGCTCTTAGCTGGATCAGTCCCCAATTTGCAAGCGTCGATTTGAGCTTCTTACAGTTCATTATGTTTATCGCCGTAATTGCCTCTATGGTCCAACTGGTGGAAATGGTAATCGAAAAGTTTTCGCCAGCTTTATATGGCTCTTTGGGTATCTTTTTACCTCTAATTGCGGTAAACTGTTCAATTTTAGGGGCATCTCTATTTATGGTGCCTCGCGAATACACGTTTATGGAAGGGTTGGTTTTCGGCTTCACTTCAGGTATAGGATGGTATCTTGCAATTGTTGCACTTGCCGCTATTCGTGAAAAGATGAAATATTCAAATGTCCCTGATCCATTGAAAGGATTGGGAATTACTTTCATCATAACCGGGTTAATGGGAATTGCGTTTATGTCGTTTACCGGAATGGTTATTTAATTAACTTCAGTAATTAATACTATATTTTGCCGTGGGATAATCATCCTACGGCTTTTTTTATTTATCAACCAACTCACCCTATGAAAAATATTGCTGAACTACGGAAAGAATACACATTGCGATCTTTAGATGAGACAGAGGTTGCAGATAATCCTATTGAACAATTTAGCCAATGGTTACAAGAAGCTATTGACACAGAACTGCCTGAACCTACAGCAATGACTCTCTCAACGGCTACTCCTTCGGGTAGACCTTCAGGAAGAATAGTATTGTTAAAAGGGCTTCAAGAGGGTAACTTCATTTTTTTTACAAACTATGAGAGTCAAAAAGGGAAAGAACTCGCCGATAACCCACAAGCTTGCCTTACTTTCCATTGGGTGCAACTGGAAAGACAAGTACGAATTTTTGGTAGTGTAGACAAAATCTCTGAAGAAGAGTCCATAAAATACTACAGTTCCCGTCCATATGGCAGCCAAATTGGCGCACACGTATCCCCTCAAAGCCAAGTGATTCCCTCGCGGAAATGGCTCGAGAAACGCTTACAAGAATTTCAAAATCAATTTGAAAACACCCCTTTAGTAAAGCCAGATTTTTGGGGTGGGTACGCCATTGTACCTATTGAAATTGAGTTTTGGCAAGGGCGCCCAAGTCGGCTTCACGACCGTATCCGATATACAAAAACACCCCATAATCAAAATACTTGGGCAAAGGAACGTTTAGCACCTTAGCACAATCTTTTCTTAAAAAGTTGAACAAACATGAAAAAAATAGCACTTACGCTTGTATTCTCTTTAGTAATCTTACCCTTATATGCCCAAAAAATGAAAGCGTATCAGATTTTTGATGCAAAAGGCAAAAAAGTATCTTTCAAAAAAATGGCTAAAAAACTAAAAAGTGCAGATGTAGTACTTTTTGGGGAGTTTCATAATAACCCAATAGCCCATTGGTTACAGTTGGAGGTAGCCAAACATTTGCACCAGGAACTTGGTAGTTTAGCGGTTGGTATGGAAATGCTAGAGGCCGACAATCAAACTGCTGTAGATCAGTACCTTGCCGGAGAAATTGACCAAGCTACTCTCGATTCAACTGCACGGCTGTGGTCGAACTACCCCACTGATTATAAGCCATTGGTCGACTTTGCCAAAAAACACCAATTAAATGTAATTGCTACTAATATACCAAGAAGATATGCGCGTACGGTAGCACGCCAAGGTTTGGAAGCACTCGACACCCTCGATATGAAAGATAAGCAATGGATTGCCCCCCTCCCCATTGCTTACGATGGCTCGCTACCGGGGTATAAAGCAATGCTCGACATGATGCCCGGACATGCAAGCGAAAATTTTCCTAAAGCACAAGCCATTAAAGATGCCACAATGGCGCATTTCATTTTGAAAAACAAGAAAGAAAAACAGCTTTTTTTACACATAAATGGCGCATACCATTCCGATAACTACGAAGGCATTTTGTGGTATTTAAAAAAAGAAGCTCCTTCTTTACAATTCTACACCATTTCTATGGTAGAGCAAGAAATTACCGATTCATTATCAACAGAGGCAGAGGGAAAGGCAGACTTTATTATCGTAGTGCCCGAAACCATGACCAAAACATACACGATGGGCTTTTAGCAAAAACGGCACAATGGAACAGCGAGTTTATCAGTTATGGAAACTTTATTTAACGAGGATAGCGGCCGGCTAAAACCTTTAACTTTAAAAGATGCCGATGTATGGTTTGCTCCCAATTTTTTTCAACAGAAAGAAGCCAACGATTTTTTCAATCAGTTATACACTGAAATTCAATGGGAACAAAAAAAGATAAAACTTTTTGGAAAAGAACTTAATCAACCCCGACTTACTTCCTTTTATGGAGATCCACACATTGTGTATACATATTCAGGTCTCACATGGCATCCACAGCCGTGGACTCAAGCGCTAAATAGCCTAAAAAAACGAATTGAACAGGCGACCCAACTCCCTTTTAACTGTGTGTTACTCAATTTATATCGCAACGGAAACGATAGCATGGGTTGGCATAGCGACGATGAGCCGGAACTAGGTGAAAAACCTGCCATTGCCTCTATCAGCTTTGGTGCTACAAGAAAGTTCTGTTTTCGGCATCGTATTGACAAACAACAACGGCTCAACTTGCAACTTACCCACGGTAGCTGCTTGTTGATGAAAGGAGATACACAAAGGTATTGGCATCATCAACTCCCTAAAACTAAGCAGGTTACTCAACCAAGAATTAACCTTACATTCCGTCTTATTGAGCAACCACAGGGTTCATGAATTCTCCACGAAGTTTGCTAGATTCACTTACTCATCATAATTCTTTCTAGTATGCATCGAATTGTTATCAGTATATTGGTTAGCTGTAGCTTTCTTTTGGGAAGTGGATTACTCGGTAAAAACTATGCTCAAACTACCACAAAGCACGATATCCAACTACCCAAATTTCAGTTTATCGAAAACAAAGGGCAATGGGAAGAATCGGTCGCATTTCGAGCACAGATTCCTGGAGGCTTTCTTCATTTACATGCTCAAAAACTCACCTATGCTTTTTACGATAAAGAAGCCGTTGCCGCAACACACCATAGCCATACTCCCGAAACCGAGCTCAATAAGACCGGAATACAATCAGAAAAACACGCGAAACCGCCTTTTCGTACACCTATCGATGCACATGCATTTGAAGTGCGTTTTAAATCTTCTAATAAAGCGCCATCGCTTACAGCAGAGGCACTACTGCCTTTTCACTATAATTATTTTTTACAAGATGACCCCTCCCGATGGGGGCAAAATGCCCGTGTAGCCGGAGCAATTACCTACCAAAACCTATACCCTAATATCGATTTGCGCTTCCTGCAAACCTCACACGACTTAAAGTATGAATTTGTAGTACATGCAGGTGCTAATCCAAACGATATTGCGATGGAATATGTAGGTGCCGAATCGTTGCAGCTCAAAAATGGACATTTGTATATTCAAACAACCCTTAATACAATCATCGAGCAAAAACCTTATGTATACCAAATTATCGAAGGGGTGGAGCGAGAAGTCCCCTCAGCATTTCATTTATCAGAGAATACCCTATCGTTTGAATTTCCCAACGGATACGATGAAGCTCACGATTTAATCATCGACCCTGTTTTAATTTTCTCTACCTATTCAGGGTCATTTTCCGACAATTGGGGCAACACCGCTACGTACGACGAAAATGGCTTTATGTACTCAGGCGGTACGGTTTTCGGAGCCGATTTCCCAATTACAGTGGGGGCATATCAAGTCGATTTCGCTGGCCAGGTCGATATTCTCATTCATAAATATAACTTAGAAGGTAGTGCTTTAGAATACGGCACTGTATTAGGAGGTACAGCCATGGAAGTACCCTTCAGCCTAGTTACCGATAGGGAAAATAACTTAATTATAGGAGGGATTACCGGTTCGGCCGATTTCCCTACCACAGCGAATGCAGTGCAGCAGACATTCCAAGGAGGAGATCTTGCAGCTCCTTTCGCGCTCTTTAATAATGATGGCGAAGTAATCTCAGATGGCGGAATTTTTTTCTTAGAAGGGACGGATATGTTTATCACCATATTGAACCCACAAGGGAATGCCTTGAACGGTTCTACTTACTTAGGGGGTACTGAAAACGATGGATTGAATGGGGGTAGCCTTAATTCTGTAACCGATTCGAGAGGTAAAACCCTCCTTACCCGCAACTATGGCGATGAGTTCCGTGGAGATGTTTTCGCCGATACCCTTGGCAATATTTTCATTGCTTCCATCACCGAATCTGCCGATTTCCCCACCACTACAAATGCGCAACAAACTCAATTTGGAGGTGCTACCGACGGGGTACTTGTCAAACTCAGTGCCGATGCATCTCAGCTTTTGTGGAGTACCTACTGGGGAGGGCAATTTTTCGATGGTATCTACTCTGTTAAACTCGATAGCGCAAACCGCTTACTAATCGCAGGAGGAACTAACAGCCGCGACTTACCCACTACTGCCAACGCGTTGAATCCAAACTACCAAGGAGGCGATACCGATGGCTACCTCGCTATATTTGACCCTACTGAAGGGAATCTTACAATGGCAACCTACATTGGAACCAATGCCTACGACCAAGTATACATGGTTGATTTCGACGAAAACAACAACCCCATAGTATTTGGGCAAACCTTAGGAAATTACCCTACCACGCCTGGCGTATATACCAACCCAAATAGCGGTCTGTTCATCCATAAGCTTTCTGCCGATTTACAATCTACCATTTTTTCCACAGCCGTTGGCAACCAATCCGGGCGTCCAGGCTTAGTCCCCACCGCATTCCTTGTTAACGAATGCGGAAATATCTACCTAGCCGGCTGGGGGGGCAACATCAACAACTTCACAGGGTATTTAGGTGGTAGCGTAAACGGCTTCCCCGTTACAGCAGACGCCTTTCAGCCTACTACCGATGGTTCAGATTTCTACGTGATGGCGCTTTCGCGCGATGCCCAGCGCCTGCTCTACGGGACATATATAGGCTCTACCGAAGGAAGCGGCGACCATGTAGATGGAGGCACCAGCCGATTCGACAAACGCGGTATTGTGTACCAATCGGTGTGTTCATGCCAAACAAGCGGTTTCCCCACCACAGTAGGCGCATTCTCACGTGTAAATAATGGCAGAACACAAGCCGGGGTAAACAATTGCAACATGGCATCGTTTAAGTTCGATTTCCGACTGCTCGAAGCCGAGTTTTCTGCCTCAGGGCAAACCGGATGCCGACCGTTTACCGTCGATTTTCGCAATGAAAGCCGAGGCGAACAAACGATTACCTGGGAAATGGGCGATGGCACCACATTCGACAATTTGGATAGCCTTACCTACACCTTTACCGAAGATGGCGATTACATCGTAAAACTAACAGCACGTAACCCCGACGACTGTAAGCTCATCGATGTTGCCTTCGATACCATCCGTGTCCGCTTCGGCGAATTCGAAGTACTCCCCGATACAGCTATCTGTTTTGGTGAGCAAATAGAACTCACCGCCAGTGGTGGAGTGGCTTATACTTGGTCGCCGGCTGCCTCGGTAAACGACCCTACCAGCCCCACACCAATCGCCTCTCCTACCGAAACCACTGTATACGAATTAGTTACCCAAAGCGAATTCGGATGCACCTTCACCACACAAGTTCGCGTAGAAGTTCGAGAGGAAATTAATGTAGACTTTGGAGTAGCATACACCCCGGAATGCGGCGGAACTCCTACCGTTAGTTTACAAAACCGTTCAAGTGGCACCACTACCTACATTTGGGATATGGGCGATGGCAACCACCTCGCAACCGAACAACCCCGCACCTACACCTATGCCCAAGGCGGTACGTATACCATAAAACTAAGAGGCGAACTCGAGCGATGTTACGAAGAAGAAGAACAAGAAATTGTAGTGGAAAAAATAGCTCCCCCTAACGTAATTACCCCCAATGGAGATAACCACAACGACACCTTCGTAATTGGCAACCAGCGAAACGGATGGCAACTTGCCGTATACAACCGTTGGGGCGAAGAAGTCTATCAACATGATAATTACGACAATTCTTGGGGAGGCGAAAACCTCACAGCAGGGCAATATCTATACCTTATTACCTCACCCACTGGCGAAACTTGTCGAGGTTGGGTACTCATTATGAAATAAGAAGCTAATTTTTTCAATTTTTTGCAGCGCCCCGCATACTAGTTTGTTAACAAATTTCGTCTTATATTTATAAATATTTAAATAACGAGGGAGATGTATTTATTTCAGCTTCACCAACATACGCATCAGCACACTCCCCGTACATAGTATCTAATTAGTCTATTCATTTACCTAAGCCTCAGTCCCATGCTTGGCAAAACAAAGATTCTTTTAGTAGAAGACGACCGCGTAATGGCTGGTCTTGTAAAAAAGTTTTTAGATGTAAGAGGATATGATATTATCCACTGCGATAATGGCAACGAAGCCCTCGAAGCGTTCAACAAATATCGATTCGACATCTGCATCCTCGATGTAGTGATTCCCCATAAAGATGGGTTTCAACTCGCACAAGAGATTCGAGAGCAAAATCCATTCATTCCTTTACTCTTCATCTCGTCGAATACCTTGCCCAAGCATCGCATCAAAGCTTTCCGAATCGGTGCTGACGACTACGTAACCAAACCTATTAATGTAGAAGAACTTCAGCTGCGCATAGAAGCTATCATGAAACGGCAAAAACATGCGCCCATGAACGATGAATCACAAGACGTAGAAGCCACTGAGTTCCGTATAGGCAAATACCACCTTGACTTCCCCTATCAGCGTCTTTCTATCGGAGAGGACACCCGAAAGCTCACAGCCCGCGAAGCCGAATTACTGCGGTTTCTTTACATAAATCGCAACGAGCTTATCAAGCGCGAATTTATTTTACAAGAAGTCTGGGGCGATGATGACTACTACAAAGGCAGAAGCCTCGACGTATTTATCTCTCGCCTAAGAAAATATTTAAAAGA
>CAYMYI010000022.1:44205-45715 GCA_964394585.1 uncultured Roseobacteraceae bacterium | reverse complement strand
AAGCACCGCTTTATAAAAAAAATGTATCCCTTAGAAGTTGGAAGCTTCTACAAATACATGGATAAGGGCGAATATCACGATTTTTCGCCCGATGTTGCCCGCTCTGTAAACCGATTTGCCCGTAGTGGAAAACCAGAGGATTACCACGCCATCCGCGACCGCATCAACCAGCGAGGCTTACGCATGATTCGCGACTTCTTCCAGCTCAACACGCGAGGCAGGCAACCTATTCCACTCGACGATGTAGAACCCGTCAGTGAAATTACCAAGCGGTTTGCTTCCGCTGCTATGAGTTTAGGCTCCATTTCACCGGAAGCTCACGAAGCCATCGCCGAAGCTATGAACCGCATCGGGGGGATGTCGAACTCAGGCGAAGGAGGCGAAGATCGCCGCCGCTTCGGCACACACCTAAACAGCAAAATTAAGCAGATAGCCTCAGGGCGCTTCGGAGTTACCCCCGAGTATTTACGCAGTGCCGAGGAAATTCAGATTAAAGTGGCTCAGGGAGCCAAACCAGGTGAAGGTGGGCAGCTACCCGGCTCTAAGGTTACTCCGCTCATAGCCTCTTTGCGCTGTACTATTCCAGGAGTTACGCTCATTTCACCGCCTCCCCACCACGATATTTATTCTATTGAAGATCTCGCCCAACTCATCTTTGATTTAAAACAAGTAAACCCTGAAGCCCAAGTTGGTGTAAAGATTGTTTCTTCGGCGGGTGTAGGCACAATTGCAGTGGGTGTTGCCAAAGCCTATGCCGATAAAATCATTATTTCAGGAGCGGATGGTGGCACTGGCGCAGCCCAGCTCAGCTCCATTAAATTTGCAGGGAACCCTTGGGAACTTGGCCTTGTAGAAGCACATAATGCCCTTAAAGCCAATAAACTACGCGAATTCGTAGAACTACAAACCGATGGTGGTCTCAAAACAGGGCTAGATGTAGTAAAAGCCGCTATCATGGGAGCAGAAAGCTTTGGATTTGGCACCGTAATTCTCTCTACGGTTGGCTGCAAAATTTTGCGTGTATGCCATCTTAACAAATGTAGCGTTGGCATTGCCACCCAAGATGATATGCTCCGCGCTTATTACAAAGGCACCGTCGATGGCGTAGTGCGCTATTTAACCTCTGTAGCAGAAGAAGTACGTGAACTTTTGGCAAGTTTGGGGTATCGTTCCTTAAGCGATATCATTGGGCAAACCCATCTGTTCGAAGTGGTGAATGACGAAACTGCCAAAAAATTTAATTTTAGACCGTTACTCGCACCTGTGCCCGGCATTAATATCCGGACGAAAGAGAAAAATGAGCCATTTGACCAAAACCTTTTCGAGAAAGACTTACTCGAGCGCGAACTGCTCCCTACTATAAAAGCACCTAACTTCCCGCTTTCGGTACACCGAAAAATCCATAATACTAACCGTAGTTTTGGTGCGATGACAAGCGGGATGATTACACAATACTATGGCGATAAGGGCCTTCCCAAAGAAACCATTACAATCAACCTAGAAGGAAATG
>CAYMYI010000022.1:43763-44195 GCA_964394585.1 uncultured Roseobacteraceae bacterium | reverse complement strand
TGCTGGGCAATCGCTAGGCGCTTTTTTAAGTAATGGAATCTTAATAAAGCTTTCCGGTAGCGCAAACGACTACGTTGGCAAAGGAATGCATGGAGGGCATATCATTATCACGCCAAAAGATGTAAACAAACAATACAACCTAGCCGGAAATACTTGCCTGTATGGGGCTACTGGTGGCAAGTTATTCATCGCCGGAAAGGTAGGCGAGCGGTTTGCCGTACGTAACTCAGGCGCTTTGGCAGTAGTGGAAGGGACCGGCGACCATCCTTGCGAGTACATGACAGGCGGCACGGTGGTAATCTTGGGTGAAACCGGGCACAACTTTGGAGCCGGGATGACCGGCGGCGTTGCTTTTGTGTATGACAAAAACCACCGATTTATCGATAAAATGAACCAAGAGCTTATTAAAGCCGAACGGATTGATACCGATGA
>CAYMYI010000022.1:0-43753 GCA_964394585.1 uncultured Roseobacteraceae bacterium | reverse complement strand
CTTAAAAAAAATCTTGCGTAGCTATTACTACCGCACGAATAGCCCATTGGCAAAACGTATTTTAGAGTATTTCCGAGAAGAATCGCGCTACTTTTACATGGTTACTTCTAAAGAAATGAGCGCGCCCCTAAACCCAATGGAAGGAAATTAACCAGCAGAAATCTTGTAAAGACGCAGGCTCGCATTCAAAGCACCTGCTCTTTTTTTGTTTGTTCGGTTTTCAATTATTATATATTGATACTCTATTTGTTACGTTACAAAGGCAAAATACCTCCTTACAATTGAATAATTATCCCAAAAAATGAAAAAGCTACTGCTAAAGCTGATAAACGGCAATAACGCCGAGTGGGGCAGAATTTCTCTCCTCCTCGGGATTGGCTTTTGTACAGGGATATTTGTGGCTACTTACGACATTGCCGTTACGGCACTTTTTCTTGATATTTTCGATGAAGAGAAAGACCTTCCCCGCGCTACGATCGCTGCCGGTTTGGCAGGGATTTTCTCCACCTTACTTTTTTCGACCTTACAACGCTACTTTGGGTTTCGCCGCACTTCGTTGACCATTCTCAGCTTAGCCGCCATAGGTCTTGCCCTAATCGCTTTTATTCTGAACTATGGCGTTGCAGAACCCACTATGGTATTTACCGCCTTTGTAGCATTAGGTCCTTTGAATGCCATCATTATCTTAATGTTCTGGATTTTGTTTGGGCGTTTATTTTCAGTAAGAGTAGCGAAACGCCTTTCCGGTGGGATTGATACCGGGCAAGCCATCGCGACTATTTTCGCTTTTTTCGCCATTCCGCCTGTACAAACCTATTTACTAGAATCCACCGAACTTCTGTACATCAGCTTTATAAGTGTTGTAGGATGCTTGCTTCTATACAGCATCATTTATCGACGCTTCCAACTTCAGGAAAAAGATGCTACCAGAACCGATCTACTTCATCAAAATGAAAATACACGGTGGGTAGGGCAGCGTAGGTATGTACTCCTGATGGCGTTATTTGTGATTTGCTCGGTGATGGCGGCACGCTTTATCAATTATTCGTTCTTAACCGTAACCGATGCCCGTTTTGACGCTGCCGACTCAGTAGGACGAAACAACTTCTTAGCCTTTTTCAGCGGTACTATCATGATTACCTCATTTGCCGTGCAGACCTTCTTGAACGATAAAATTATTGAGATATACGGGCTTCGCGGTTCTCTTTTACTCCTACCGGGTATTCTCATCATTTTTGGGCTTGCGAGCACCTTTGTAGGCTCCTATTTTGGTTACACAAACGATAGCGAAACATTCCTGTTCTTTTTCCTCTTAGTGATTTTGAGCAAACTAATTACCGATGCTCTGCGCGATTCGCTCGAAAGCCCCACCATCAAAATTTTCTTCTTCCCTCTGCACGAATCAGTCCGGTATGATATCCAAACCAAAATCGAAGGTTTCGTAAAAGAATCCGCCACACTACTTGCGGGGTTGCTCATGACCTTCATTACTTCGTTTGCATTTTATAATATCATTTTCAATAACTACATCCTTTTCATTATTATTTTGGGTTGGGGTATCGTTACCTATCAGCTTTACCACATGTACCGCTCGGCTCTTACCACCTCGTTGCAAGCGCAAAAAAATCCACAAGAGCGAATTCTACAAACCGAGCAGCTTTCGGTGCAAAAAACATTGATGAACCAGTTTGAGGCCTCGGAAAACGAACAGGTACAGCTCGCATTGCTGCGCATTATGGAGCAAGTAGACCCTTTCTTGTTTCGATCTAATTTACTCTCGTTTGCCCTGCTCGATGCCGAAAAAATGCAGATGGAGGCGCTTACTACTATCTTAGACTTAAAACTGTTCGACGCTATTCGCACACTGCGCATTTTTTCTAAAGTAACCGATAACCCCCATTTGCTCGAATATGCCCACCTTGTATTAGAAGCTCTCAAGGAATCAAAAAAACAAGGGAAATCACCCCAAAAAATAGTAGAATTGGCATCGTCTCAGTATGCTCAAGATCGGTTCGACGCTCTCCGCTACTTAGATGATAACTATGGACCTGATGCTTTTCAAATACTTGTACTTTTACTGCGCGACCTTTCCCCCAAAGTACGCACTGAAGCGTTGCTGGTAGCCGGCAGAAACAAGGAGCTAGATGCCCTAGCCATTGTAATTGAGCACCAAGCAATCCCTACCTACGAAAGTGCCGCCAATTCTGCACTGGTGTTATACGGGAAACACGCCTTGCACCCCCTAGAAGTCAATTTCTACAAAAACGGGCAATCGCAGCGGGTAATGGTAGATATTATTGAAATATATGGCAGAATTGGTGGGCAAGAAGCTATTCAGCTGCTGCTCGATAAAATTGAATACCCCGATAAGCTGATTGTATATCGCGTATTTAGGGCACTGTATAATTCAGGTTGGCAAGCCGATGAGACCTACCGAGTATATGTAAAAGATGCTCTTATGGAAGAAGCTGCCAAACTGATTTGGAACGAAGCTGCTCTCACTGAAATTCGGAACGACTCTTACCACACCTTACTACAAACTGCCTTAGAGGATGAACTATCTGAAAATCTAAATCGCATTTTCTTATACTTAGCACTATTATACGACCGCCTCTCCGTACAACTTGTGAAAGAAAACTTAATCGGTGGTACACCAGATAGCATAGGGTATGCCCTTGAGCTTCTCGATATCTTCATTGAAGAAGATTTAAAACGCAAGTTTATTCCATTACTCGACGATATTTCAACCAGCGACAAACTACGTAAACTTGAAAGCGACTTCCCTAGAGAACCTTTTAGCTCGTTAGAAGTGCTTATTCAAATTATAAACCGCGACATCAACCAAATTAGCCGCTGGACAAAAGCCTGCGCGTTGTATGCATATGCCCATACGCAAGGCAGTACAATCTGCCCTGATCTTATCGCTCAGCTGTTCAACACTGACCCGCTACTCCACGAAATGGCAGCTTGGGCATTGGAGGCACTATCGCCTGGAGAAACGGCAAAGTATACTCACCGGGTTCCTCACCAAGTGCAAGACCACCTGCAATATGCATGGAAACAAAATCCTACGCCCGAGGCATTTCTCGAACAAACTGAGTTTAATCGTATTCGAGTTTTATTCGAATTAGAAATTTTTAAAGGATTAAACGGTACCGAACTTTCAGAAATTGCCGACGGCATCCGAACCATATACCTAAAATCAGGAGAGCAGTACCAAAGTGAGACTAAAAAAGAAAAAACAGCGTTTGTATGGGTAGTACACAGTGGTAGCTTACAAGTGGTTAACGACTTAACCAGCGAGATTTCTCACTTCTATGCAAAACAGTTATGTACCTCTTTTATGCTTGATTTTCCCCCTAAAGATGCACGTATTGTTGCTGAAGACGACACTGTAGTTTGGCAAATGGATACTGTTACCTTTTACAAGGTATTGGGTTCTCGTGCAGAATTTGCGGAAAAAATAATAGGAAATATTACCGCATATGTAACCAACAAAGAAGAGGTTTCCTCTCACTCCGAAGCTGCAGCATTAAACTAATATGTTTTCTATTCAATACGCTTGCGCAAAACAAATACTTGTTTTTTATTGAGTACTATACCTGATTTACGAGATTACTCTTAACTACATACCCTCTTTGAACACCTATATACTTCATACACAAGCTGATAACGAACCAAATACTACGCAACCTCATGCATGGGTTAGCGTGTTTGCTACTTTTTTGCAACGAGTTACTGCCGAAATTACCTCAGAGCATCCTACCTTTTCGCTATGCGAATTGAGTTCTTTCACAACTAATGTGCTCACAGAAAATACTTCGCTGATTTTGGTAGTATCACCTACACTCCATACCCCTGCTTATACCTCGTACTTGAGTATCCTCGAACAATGCGCCCAAAAAGGTACCAATATTTTTAAAGCAGTGAAGTGTTACGTTCCTTTATCAGATCAACCTACTTGGCTACAGAGCATCCCCTCATATCCTTTTTATTTAGAAGATGCCACCCCAAATACTTTTCTTGAAGTAACCGACTTTTTTACAGAAGAAGCGGAAAAATCATTTTGGCTAAGCTTGAACGATTTAGCGCATGATATTTTGCAACAAGGCAACGAAGAAGAAACACTATCTGTATATTTAGCTCAAGTAAGCGCTGATTTTGCCAAGAAGCGCCACATGGTAAAGCGTGAGTTACAACGCCATGGATACCGTGTACTTCCCAAAGGCGAAGGCACATTAAATAGCCAAACATTGCGCGACCAAATGCAAAAAGATTTGGCACGATGTTGCCTTTCCATTCATATGATAGGGGAAACCTATGGGCAATTATTGGAAGACCAGCCCATATCCATCGTAGAGTTTCAAAACTTAGAAGCCTCCCAATATGCGAAGGCGAAAAAGCAAGAGGGCAATCTGTTTAAACGTTTCATTTGGCTGCCGCATGTAGAAGACATCCGCAACGAACGCCAACGAATGTATATAGAGCAACTTAACCGAAATGTAGAAAAACAGTACGGAAGTGAGTTTTTACAAAATCATATTGAAGACTTCAAAACAGTAGTGTTAGAATATTTAGAAAACTATGCTACACTCCCCGCAACTGCACAAACGCAAGAAAGCGCTGTTGCTAACGGCTATTCTAACCAAAAAACACTATATTTAATTGTAGATCAGCGCGATGAACCTGCAAGTGAACCTATATACCAATGGCTATCACAACAAGGATATAACGTGCTGAAAACTCAACTAAGCGATCAAAACCTACAAAATGCTCGTGCCGAACACCAACGGAATTTAAATGCCTGCGATGGGTTAATTATATTCTTTAGCCGCGCCACGGAAGCATGGCTCATTTCAAAACTGCAAGATGTACTAAAATCGCCCGGTATGGGACGTATGACACCTTTGCAGAATAAAGCTATTTTCACTGACTCTGAACAAAATGCATGGCGTTTGCAAGAAATTCAACAACGCAACAGACAATATAGCGATGCACTTGTTATTCTAAATAAAGGTGAATTTTCCCCACGATCTCTAGAAACGTTTTTAGCAGAAGTTTCCAAATTTAACGAGCAACAACCTACACAGTACTGAACCAACTTTTTGTTCGTTTCTAGCATATGTCTTTAACCACTACTCAAGATATTGCCCTTACTGAAAACCCCTTCCCGGGGCTTCGCCCGTTTAGGACGGAAGAAACCCATCTTTTTTTCGGAAGAGAAGGGCAGGTGGATGAGGTTATCGAGAAATTAAAAGAAAACCGATTTATTGCCATCCTTGGTACCTCAGGCAGTGGTAAATCTTCCCTAATGTATTGTGGGCTTATCCCTAATCTTCATGGTGGTTTCATGGCAGGTACTGGGTCGAATTGGCGTGTTGTAGTTACCCGCCCCGGTATTTCGCCTATTCGTAATTTAGCCGAGGCAATTGTAAAAACAGAAGGCGATATAGCCAACGAAGAAGAAAAAAATATTGCTATTCAATCTAAGCAATCCATCTTACGAAGTAGCTCGTTGGGTTTAGTCGAAATAATCAAACGCAGCCGCAGAGAAGAAGACGAAAACATCTTGCTTTTGGTCGATCAGTTTGAGGAACTATTCCGATTTAACCGCCTTGAAGACGACACCTTTTCGATTAATGAGTCAGCCGCATTTGTCAAATTACTTGTAGAAGTAGTGGAGCAAACTGAAATTCTGATTTATATCGTGATGACCATGCGCTCAGATTATATAGGCGATTGCGCCCAATACCCGCAACTCACTTCTTTAATTAATGATAGCCACTATCTGATCCCTCAGATGACGCGCGACCAAAAACGGGAAGCTATTTTAGGTCCTGTTGCTGTGGGTGGTGGTGCCATGACCCCCCGTTTGGTACAGCGCCTCTTGAACGACTTAGGCGAAAACCCCGATCAGCTGCCCATTTTGCAACACGCCCTTATGCGTACATGGGATTATTGGACGAAACATGGAAAAGAAAGCGGGCCAATCGACTTAATACATTATGAAGCAATCGGACGGATGGAAGGCGCTCTTTCGCAACATGCTGATGAGGCTTTTGAAGAACTCACCAAACCACAACGCGAAATCTGTGCGACATTGTTTAAAACCCTTACAGAAAAAGGGAACGATGGCAGAGGAGTCCGCCGCCCCACACGCTTAGGCGATATTGCAGCCATTGCCCGAGTGAGTACCCAAGAGGTAGTAGAGGTCATCGAAAGATTTCGGATGACCGGCCGCACGCTATTAATGCCCCCGCCGACCGTTTCCCTCGATGATGACTCGATTATTGATATTTCGCATGAAAGTTTAATGCGAATATGGGTGCGCTGCCGTGAGTGGGTGGAAAACGAAGCCGAAGCGGTAAAAACATACTTACGTTTGGCAGAAGCCGCAACGCTATACCAAATGGGGAAAACCCCTCTTTGGCGACCTCCCGATTTGCAACTCGCGCTCAATTGGCGGAGTAAAGTAAAACCCAACTTAGTTTGGGCACAACGTTACGATGCTGCCTTCGAGCGTACCATGGTGTTCTTAGAAACCAGCCAAAAAGTTTACGACGACGAACAGCGTAGTAAAGACCGCCTCCAAAAACGGGCAATCCAGCGCCAAAAAATCATTACATTAGTGCTGACCATTGCCGTTATCGGGGCACTACTCCTTGTATTATTTTCTTACCTAAAAGCTAAAGAAGCTGAAGAGAACTACGTAAAAGCAGAAAAACAAACGGAAGCCGCACGTGCAGCAGAATCGTTAGCGCAACAAAATGCAAAAGCAGCCGAAAAAGCCCGAGAAGATGCGCAGCTTAACCTTGAAGCTGCCAGAGAAGCCGCCGAAAAAGCCCGAAAGCAAGAACAAATAGCCTTAGAAGAAAAGCGCAAAGCCGATTTGCAGCGGCAACTCGCCGAACAAGCTCGCCTGCAAGCTGTGATTAGTGCAGAAGAAGCGGATAGCGCCCGTAAAATTGCAGAACAACAGCAAATTATCGCCCAACAAAACCTTGACAAAGCCACAAAAGCACGGCAAGAGGCCGATGAGAATGCTCAACGTGCCGAACGATTGCGCTACCTATCGCTAGGACAAACCATGGCAGTAAAGTCGCTACGACTGAGCGATACCACGCAACGAGCTTTAGTAGCTAAGCAGGCATACCTTTTCCATGAACGCTACGAGGGTAACCCGTATCATCCTGACTTATACGATGGGCTTTACTTTGCCGAAAAACGCCTCGAAGGCGACTCTTTCAATATTTTAGCCGGGCACCAAGATGCCGTGCGCGATATGGTTGTTACTCAAAAACGAGAAATCATTTATTCGGTAGGAAGCGATGGCCGCATTTTGAGATGGAACTTGGCAAGAGGAGCTCAACAAACCCCTGAAGTGGTTTACGAAGGAAATTACATCTATCGCTCTGTAGCATTGAGCACCAACAACCAATGGTTAGCGTGCGGCACGAACGAATCGGGCATTCAACTTATTAATTTGGAAAACCCTTCGCAACAAAGAACTTTGAAAGGACATCAAGGAGCCGTATGGTCGCTTAACTTTATAGAAAACACCTCTGAACTTATTTCTACCGGAGCTGATCAGCGTATTTTACACTGGACTGTAGACTCCCCCATTCCTAGAGAAATTGCCATTGCTTCTGCCCCGGTTAAATCGGTTTCTGTTACCAAAAATCGCATTGTATATGGACTACAAGAAGACGGTAAACTCGAACAATGGGATTTACAAAATGGGAATACTGAATTCCCCATATTTGCTCCTCCGGGCGAAGTAGGCAGTGCCTTAGCATACTCCCCTCAACACCACTACTTAATACAGGGGTATGTGAGTGGTATCGTGTACATTTGGGACATCGACGAAAACACCATTGTCAACACTTTAGAAGGGCACCAAGCGCGGATTATCGATATCACAGTAAGCCCAGAAGGGAATTTTATCGCAACCGCAAGTTTAGATGGCACAGTCCGTATATGGCAAGCCGATAACCTCGACGAAGACCCCGTAGTACTTAGCGATTTGGGCTCATGGGCACAATCTACTGCGTTTAGTGCTAATGCACAGCATATTATTGTGGGCACTATCGATAAAACCATCAGGTACTACCCAACTAATATGAAAGAAATGTCAGATAGGCTTTGCGGCAAGCTAGATCGTAATCTTACCGATGAAGAGTGGGAGAAGTTTGTAGGTAAAGGTATCCCTAAAGAAACTACCTGTGCGGGTGTATCGGCAAACTCACAGCAGTAAAACCAATTATGAAAACGATTCATACGGCTCTTTTTTCATTCCCTTTTATGCCTTTTATGAAGTTAGCCCTCTCAGGGTTGCTTTTGCTAGGCGCTATCGATGCATTAGGGCAATGCAGCCAAGCACTTGAACGTGCTCAACGTACCTATGAAAGTGGTAAACTCGAAGAAATCCCAAGTCTTTTAGCAGGGTGCTTTGCCAATGGTTTTACCCAAAATGAACGAGAAAGAGCCTACCGATTGCTTACGCTCGTTTACTTATATACTGACCAAGCCGAGCGCGCTGAGGAAGCATTAATGAATTTGCTGAAAGAAGCTCCAGAATACAAGATTAACAGTACAGACCCTGCCGAGTTTATAGCATTATACCGTAAGTTTCGTACCACACCGATTGCTTCTATAGGCGTAAAGTTTGGACCTAATATCTCGTATGTTCAAGTAGAAAACATTTTTGGAGTCCAAAACACGCAACTCGCTCCCGGAAACTACGGAACGCAGTTAGGCTACCAAGTTGGTATATCTGCCGATATTCCTTTATTGCCCTTCCTTGAATTTACCCCGGAAGCTTTATTACAGCAACAAAGCTTCACCTATGCCAATAATATGTTTGATTACACCCAAGTAACCCTTACCGAAAACCAAACTTGGTGGCTATTTCCTGCCTCGCTCAAATTGCTTTTCGGCACTAAAAAATTCAGACCTTTTGTGGAAGGGGGACTAGCATGGGGAGTTTTGCAAACGGCAGAAGGCGAAGTGGCTCGCACATTCTTACCAAATATTGGCGAAATCATAGAAAGAGAACCTCAAGATCAAACCGTGTCGTTATCAGAAGCCAAACTACGTAAACCAACAATGGCTTGGTATTTTGCAGGATTGGGCTTCAAATACAAAATCCCGCGAGCTTTCATAAGTTTGAGTACTCGCTTTACACGTGCTGCTTCTTATTTAGTAGAAACCGAAAACCGCTATACGAACTCCGACTTAATTTACCGATACGGATATGTAGACGACGATTTCAAAATCGATAATTTACAATTTAACCTACGCGTTTTGTATTGCCTCTACAAGCCAAAAAAATTAAAGCGCAGAAGCCGTTAGCGGCGCGCATCTCTCCAACCAAACTAATACCACTTATTGGCAAAAAAATCGTGTATAAGCATTTTGCAAACCTTTGTTCTTTTGTAGCTTGTAATACGATATAGAGAGAGGACACCTGCGCCCTTTCCTTAATTTGGTACAACGCATTGCTCTAATTACAAAACTCAATTTAAGAAAATGAAAAAGAAAGTTACCATTGTTGGCCCTACCCCACGCGATCATATCACCACAGCTGATAATGAGCTCATCGTTCGTTACGGATGTATTACAAGTCCAACTGTAGCTTTAGGGCGCCTGCTAGGCACTGATGCCGAAATCATTCCGGTTACTCATGTCCGCAAAAATGATGAAGCCTCTGTAAAAGAACTTTTTTTTGATATGCCCAACGTATCGCTCGATTATGTTTCGTCTGCCAAAGACCAGGGAGCTGTTTTTGATTTGCTTTACTTAAACGATGTGGATCGTATTGAACGGCAAATCGGGTACATGAACCCCTTTGAAAAGGAAGAATTTGCAGATCTGCTCGATAGCGACGTAATCATGTTCACTACCTGTACCGATTACGAATTACCCCTCGATACTCTTCGGTATGTACGTCAGAATTCTAAGGCAACCATAATACTAAGTGCTCATGGCCCTACTACCACGGTAAACGTAAAAGGAGCCCGCCAGCTTCGTTTTTGGATTGAGCGCGACTTATGCCTTCCCTATATCGATATTTTAGTAATGAATATTAAAGAAGCTCAAGGATGCTGGTTTCAAAAAGAATTTGCTGTTGCTGAACTTGATGCTAAACGAGAGTTTACACCGAACGAAGCGCACCCAATGGCACATCATTTCCTCAATATGGGCCTAAAAGCACTGTATATCACCTCACTCAATGCTCTCAAAGGAATTGTTTACTATGGCAATGCTGATGAAATGCAATCGGCACAGTTCGCTACCCAATGCGATAAACGCATAGTAGATACCACCGGTTGTGCAGAAGCATTTGTAGGAGGAATTGTCTATGGCATTTTAACAGATAAGGATTATGTAGACAGCGCATGGTATGCTACCAAACTTGCCGAGCAGAGGATTACCTCTTTAGAACTCGATGCATTTGTTTCCGCCAATGAAATGGAAGCATTACGCCAGCAAGTATAGAATTAAATACTACTTTTGGCGAAAGAGATAATAATTAAGGTTACCGCTTCCATATACATATCGCTGTCGTTCTTTGGCAGCGATTTTTTTCTGGCACTCGTTCAAAAAAGTTTGAAACCCTCCAATAGGTAAGTCCATCAAATTGATAGTACGTTGCTCATAATTAGCAGTATCGCGCTTTCCTTTCTTACCTTTTCGGTATCCTTTATTACAAGGAGGGCGGAATAGTATATGCTCATAAGTATGCTTTAGCCCAAATACATGCCCAAGTTCATGGGCTAAAATGCTAACTGCGCAATACTTTTTAAGGGCAATACCATGCCTACGGGCAAAAGGTTTTACACGAGTCGGCAAAAATGACTTGCCACATAGGCGTTTCTTTGGGCGCAAAATTTGAAATTTTTCTGAAATGATGATGGGCAAAAATCCTTTGGTAGAATCTTGCGCTACTATAGGGAAATGCCTTTTCATATAACGATGAAAATGGTTATTGGAACGAAATACGAGCGTTTGCAAATCGAGATCTCCCCTTTCGGTCTGTCGTAAAATTTCATACGTGAGCTTTAAAGCAGGTCTGTGGTTAAACATCTGCTCTGCTAGTTGGACGCGGGGTACTATCCACGACTCCAACGCCTCAATCGGCCATTCTTCTTCAGAATAGGGCACAATAAACTGCAAATGCAACGTGATGACGCTTTGTGTGGAGTCTGCGCGCTGACAATATCCCTGTTTACAAAGGATACAAACCAATACACATATCGTCAGTACTCTCATGCTGTGGATAATTGTAAATTTTGGTTACTGCAAGTTTAAAGTCTTTGGAATAGTAAAGAAAAAACGAGAACCAACGTTCAGGGCAGATTCTAACCAAATTTTGCCTCCATATCGTTCAATAATTTTTTTGCAAATTGCCAACCCAATCCCCGTTCCCGAATATTCTTCTTTGGTATGAAGCCTCTGAAAAATAATGAATATTCTATCAAAGTATGCCTTTTCAATTCCAATTCCGTTATCTTCTATACAGAACTTCCATGCATTGTCGAAGTCTTCCACATGGATATGAATGCGTGGGAGGTCATCTTCTTTGCTATACTTCATGGCATTTGAAAGTAAGTTTTGGAATACTTGTAGGATCATGGTTTGGTTGGCAAACACATGGGGCAGTACATCGTATGTAATTACAGCTTGCTTTTCTTCCACTGCCGATTGCAAGTTTTTTAAGGCTGTAATCACTACTTCGTTGAGGTCTGTTTCGGTAATGTACTCTTTTGCGGTACTTACTCTTGAGAAAAGTAGTAAATCTTGAATTAGCTTTCGCATACGCGAGGTTGCTTGCAAAATAAAATCGATGTATTCGTCGGTTTCGTTGCCTAATTTACCTTGGTGCATTTCAGCAATTAGCTCTGTAAACCCCGATATGGTACGCAAGGGTTCTTGCAAATCGTGGGAGGCTACATAGGCAAAAGTTTCGAGTTCTTCGTTACTGCGTTTCAGCTTACCGGTATAGGCTTCTAGTTTCTCTTCTGTTTCGCGTTGATAGGTTACGTCGGTCATCACAACAATAAAGTTGTCTTTTAAACCATCGGAGACAGGAGCAAGTTGTACGTGGTTCCAATAGCTAGAAAGGTCGTCGCGTTCAAGGTGCAGCAGTACTTCACACGCCTTTTGTTGTTTTAGGCTTCTTGTAGCATATAAATCGCCTGATTGTTTACACCATCGTACTCTAGAAATGGAAACCCTGCCCCAATGGCTTGCTGCACAGCATGCCCTGTAATTTGCCCATATGCAGGGTTAGCATATGTAATTTGGTAAGGTGCTTTAGCTTCTAAAATAAGTACTCCGTTAGTACTTAGCATGAGCATCTGCTCAAACTTTTGCAGTCTTCTTTGCGCATTTACTAAGGCATTCACTTCTTGTGTATGTACTAAAATGCCTTCAATGGCTACTCCTGCTCTGTTAGGGTAATAATTAAAATTACTCTCTACGTACAAATAGCCTCGCGAAGCGTGTTTCATTCGGTATACTTCTCTTACGGTAGCATGGGGAGGCTGGGCAAGAGTTTGGAAAATATTGTGGATTTTATCTCGGTCGGCAGGGTGCACTAACTGATTCCACTTGGAAGGCAGCTCGCGTTCTTCATATCCCAACACATACTGTAGCGCATTATTCACTTGGCGATACGCATAATTGCGCTGTACTACTTGAAGCAAATCTGCTGAGTGCTGTGTTAATAAAGCTTCTTTCGTTTCTTGGTGGGCTCGCTCTGTGTAGTAGCGTTGTATGGTTTTCTTCAAAATATTGGTAAACTGTACCAAGTAGTCGCGTTGGTAAGGCTGCCATTCTGATGCAACACCTCCTACTACCGTTTTCCAGACATCTAAGATAAAACGATCATTTTGGTAATCCGTTGCATTGGGGTTATTTGCCCATTTACGTACGTGCTCTTTTGCCTGCCGAAACCATACGATTCGTATGGAATGGGTATCTGACAATTCAGTGGAATATATCCCTCCAAATTTCTTCTTCAGGGGTTCGAATGCTGGCAATTTCTCAGCAAGTTGTTCCGTAAAGTACGGAGTATTTTCTTTATTATGCTGCTCATTTAACCAAAAAACAAGCATACGAAGTTTCTCTTCAGAAGGTGTTTCGCCAAAATGGTAGAAAGTATCGTTAATTGCCACTATTGCCCCATTGGCCGCTGCTAGGTCTAGTAGTGCTTGTTCATGCGTTACTAAAGCATCGATAAACCATGTTTGCTGCGCTACGGCTTCCGTGAGTGTGTGTGTTATTGTAAGAAGGGCGCTACTCTCCTTTTTTTGTTTTCGAAGTACCTCTTGGGTAAGCTTTGCACTAAGTACCGCCCCTACAAGTGGTGCAACTAGATCCCATCTTTGCTTTTCTTGTGGTGTTTCAAAACCTAACCCAATAACTCCCCAAAGTTCTTCTTCGATTTGAACAGGTAACCAACCAAAAGAACATAGCCCTAATTGAGCGATAAACTGTTGGTGATAAGCCGAGATGCTAGGTAAATATGGCAGTTCATATAACGATTCTTCTGATAGTAATGCAGGGGAACGATGTAAGGTTTGTGGGATTTTATGAATATCTGACACTAAATAATACCCATAGCTGGCACAATATGAATATGTATGCCATGGGAAATCGAAATGTGGGATAAAGAGCCCTTGTAGCGAAAACGAACTAGAGGGCTCTTTTAATTCTGAGAGTACCTCGAGGTGCTTATGAGGATGAACCTTCCCAAGAAAAATACGCTGTGCTCCAAACAATTGCTGCACATGCTGTAGCATCTCATGAAAAGGCTGTTTTGCTGTTAATGAAAACTTGTGTAGAGGTTCTACAATTTGGGTATCAGCTTTTAGCGCATCTTTTTTATAAAGCCCAAGCGCATAGCCTGCTGAAACATTCCATACGTGGACCTCAAAATGGTGCCAGGAATTTGCTAACGCTGTACACTGGCTAGTTTCCACCTGTTGTGCATGGGTAAGTATGGTAGAGGCTCTTGCTTTACCAATTACTTCGGTTAATGGCTTACCAAGCTGCTGTGATGCCGAGGCAATACAAAGTGGAAATGCCTCAGAAATTGCCACCACCAAATTAGGCGCTTCCTTCGCAAATACAAGACATCCTTCTTGCAATGGCTGCACCAAGTAGGGGAGCACATCTGCAGACGTTTGCTCTTGATTATCGTTTACATCGGAAGCTTTCATTTGTAAGAAAGTTGATAGAAAACACTTCTTAAATTAGAGTTATTTGTGAATAAGTTTTAATTTTGTAAACAAATTCAAATAACCCTTTTATCCTTAACTCCCACCATCATGCTTTCAACTCGTTTTGCTAAAATCGTGTTCACCACTTGCATCGTAGAGATGGGCTATGTATTGCCAAGTTTTGCGCAAAGTAGTTCGTTACTTCCAATGGTACACTATAACCTTGAAGAAGCCTCTCGGCAACCCGAACAAGTGCATCATCTTGATTTAAGTTATCAAGGCTTAACAGAATTTCCTAAAGAAATTTTGGAGATGAAACACCTAGTAGTGCTTAACCTAGCGGGCAATCATATAAGCGATTTACCTGTAGAAATAGCTCGACTTGCCCTACTAGAAGAAATTTGCCTCGATAATAATCTATTTGCCGTATTTCCTGAACCGGTTCTTCAATTGCCTGACTTACAAGTCCTTTCGCTAAAAGGGAATGGCAGTCCGGTCGACGATTACCTTGAAACTTTGGCACTCCAAGCTCCTTTTGCTCGATAAAAAAATCAGTCGGAAACTGTAAGAGACTCTTCCGCTAAGATAGGCAGTTCAACATGGAATGCAGTGCCTTTCCTCTCTTCTGATTCGAAGTAGATACTCCCTTGATGTTTTTCCACGATTTTCTTTACGATATCAAGTCCTAAGCCGGTACCTTCACCGGCTTTTTTTGTAGTGAAAAACACATCAAAAACCCGTGATTGCGCCTCTTGCGGGATTCCACTACCATTATCGACAATAGTAACTTTCACGCGTGTATCGTTCAATAGCTGGGTAATAATGCGCAGTTCTCCTTTCCCTCCCATCGCATGGGTTGCATTTTGGATGAGGTTAGTCCATACCTGCCCTAACTCTTGCCCCCATGCCATAATCTCACCTTCATACTGAAATTCTCTCACAACGGTAACTCCGTATTTTAACTTGCTATGGTGGATGGTGAGTACATTTTCAATATTATCTTTTAAGTTGATGCGCTGGCGTTCCTTCGATTGGTCTACCCGTGCATAGTTTTTTAAGGCTACTACAATCTGAGAGGCTTTTTCGGTTGAAAGTTTAATATTCTGAATATTGCGTGTAAGTAAAGTGAGTTTGTAGGCGACTGTAAGAATATCTTCGCAGTCTGGGCTTTGCAAAATCACGTGAAAGTCATCAGTAATTTCTGAGATTCCAAGGTTGGTAAGCAAAGCCGCTATGGGGAAGGCGCGTTCTAACTCAAATTCTTCTTTCAACACCTTGCGCAGCAGTCTACTTGTTTTCCGATCGTCGCGTACAGAGGTATGCATATCCTTTTCCAATGCTTTTTGAATGATTTTCCCAAATGCCTGCTCTTCTGCTTCGGACAAATTGCGAAAGAACGCGGGGAGGTCTTCAAGAAAGCGTTCAATAAACCGATTAGTAGAAGCCGCTGAAGACTGAATGGCTCCTAATGGGGTGTTGAGTTCATGAGCGACTCCGGCAATTAACTGCCCTAATACAGCCATTTTTTCAGATAACACAAGCTGATGCTGTGTATTGCGCAGCTCTTCCATTGCCAATTGCAAGTTTTCGTTCATGGCTGTTAGCTCTTCTGCCTGCTTCGACAGCTTCTCCTGCGATTGGGAAAGAGCTAAGTTTTTCTCTGAAACAAGCTGATTCTGCTCTTGAAGCTTTCGGTTGATTCGTAAATTCTTTTTCCTATTGAAATAAAGCATTACGACAATCACAAAAGCAAGGGTAGTAAAGCCAAGAAGCGTATAAATGATTAGTTGATTAAGCTGTTGGCTTTTTTCGCTTAACAAACGGTCTTTGTTAAGCAGTTCCAGCTCGCTCTGCGCTTTTTGCAGCTCATACTGTGTTTGCAACCCTTTTATTTGCCTTCCCATTTCTTCATCGAGTAGGTCATCTTTTATACGAGCATGCAACACTTGGTACTCATAGGCTTTCTGGTAATTTTTATTGCGAGCGAAAATCTCTGAAAGAGTAAAGGACGCTTTTTCGATGTATTCTTTTGAGCCTATTTGGGTGGCAATTTGTAAGCCTTCTTGTGTGTACATAATCGATTTTTCCCGATCGCCCATGAGCATATAGGTTTCTCCAATGCTCGATTTAGTATCTGAAATACGTTTCTGGTTATCTAGATTCTCGGAAATTTTCAGCGACCGAAAGTAATAATTTAGGGCATCAGCATAATTCCCCTGTGCTTGGTACACTTCGCCGATGCGATCGAGCGACGAGCTGATTTGGTTCATACTTCCTAACTCCTCGCGGATTTCAAGAGATATTTTAAAAATGGCAAGAGCGCTATCGAGTTGTTGCGTTTCTTGGTACACCTCTCCCATACGGATGTAACCGTATGCCATTCCGCGCAAGTTGTTTAGTTGCCGAAATACTTCAACTGCTTTTGCTGTATATTCTAAGGCTTCAGGATATTGCCGTTGGTATTTATAAATATCCCCGATGTTGTTAAAAGCATACCCAAGCTGCTCGATGATTTGGTGCCTTTCAGAAATTTCTAACGCTTTAAAAAAGCTTTGCATAGCATGGGCATAGTCGCCCATATTTCGATAGACTACTCCGGTAAAGTTGTAGCTTTTAGCGAGGCCGTAAGTATCACCGATGATTTCCGCGAGCTCTTGTGCTTGTTTCCCGTAGGTCATAGATTCGTTAAAGTCGCGGTCTCGGTTTGCCCAGCACAACTCGTTAAGAATGACCACCCGCAGCGAATCGGGCAGCCCATTCATCGCAAGCATCTTTTTCAAGCTATCTGCTTCGGTATCTTGAGCCATAGAGGCAAGAGTGCTCCCCCCACTTAGGAACCATATGCATATGAGTATCTTTTTCATGATAAAAGCAGTTAAGGGTAGTGTGCCTTAAAAGTGGCACACTACACGGCAGATTTCTAACCTACTCTATTGGCAATATAGCATTTATCCTCTTGAGTTTTATAGTGGCTCGTTGGCTCGCCTTTCCGAGGGCTAGGGTATTATTTTTTTTTAAAGTGTAAGACGCCCCAGTTCAAGTTCCCTTGTTCACCTCCTGAAATCCAATGCCCTAATCCTGTATGCATACGGTCGATGTAGGCAGGGCTACACACCTCTAATAGCGTTTCTTTCCGTTGTTGCAACTCTTTTTGAACTGCTGTATAATGTTTTACAAGTTGTTCGGGCATTTCTCTAATTTCTACGACTTGCCAACCTAATTGGGCAGCAAACTCTTTGTACCTCTTTACAGAGCCCATTTCTTGCAAATGGATGCGTTCTAAAATGTGAGTTAGTACACCTTCGGGGCAGTGGTCAGATTGCATAGGATCTGTCAGGATGAATTGCCCATTTGGTTTTAATACACGGTGTACTTCCTCAAATACTTTCAACTTATTTCCGCTGTGTAGAATGGCATCTTGCGACCATATGATGTCAAATTGAGCATCTTCAAACGGAAGTGCTTCAAAGTTTCCATCTACCACTCGGATTAAATCTTCTAAGCCTACATTTTTATTTTTTTGGCGATTCCGCTCATTTTCTCGCTCACTAAGATTAAGGCACGTTACCGAGCAACGAAACTTGGAGGCTAAATACCGTGCTGCGCCTCCATAGCCTGCGCCTATATCCAAAATCTTTGTGCGGTTATCGATAAATTTTACCATGGAAACCATTTGTTGAATAGTACGCTTACTTGCCTGAAAAATGGTTTCATCCGGAAACTCGTAAATACCTACGTGGATGTCTTCCCCTCCCCAAATATTATAGTAAAACTCATCGGCATCTTTAGAGTCATAATACGATTTTGTAGTCGAAACTAAGTTTTCGTCTGTCATTATTTTATAAGCATTTTATTAGAAATGAATATTGATGTAAATAGGTTTTTATTCTTCTAAGTATTTCTTCTCAGCAATATGGATGTAGAAATCGGGGGTTTCAGAAGCATTATGCTCTTTGAAATCTCCGTATGTTTTAATGCGTTGGAAACCTACTTCTTTCAGTAAACGCTTTACGTATTCCATACGCAGCGGGAACATATTTAGATAGAATTCTGAATCGTCGGGGAATTTGTACCGAAACCGAGCTAGGCCGTCATCTACGTATGCGGGTGCCGCACTTACTTTTTTACCAGCGTAGTAATATGTGTGGCTATTTTCAAATTTGTCGCTATCCAAAATAGCATCGTAGTTACGGTGATCGATAATCAGAATCCCATCGTGTTTTAAGGCAGAGTAATACTCTGCTAACGATTTCCGCCGATCGTTTTCAGAGAATAAATGAGTGAATGAGTTTCCTAAACAAATGATGGCATCGAACCTGCCGTGTACATCGCGGTTAAGCCAACGCCAATCTGCATGGATAGTTTTGAGGATTTTCCCCCGTTTTTTCGCGTTTTCAAAAGCTTTTGCCAACATTACCGGGCTGCCGTCTACACTCCAAACGTCGAAGCCACTTTGAAGCAATGTAACTGAATGATAGCCAGTACCGGTTGCCACATCGAGTACCTTATGCTTATTGCGGCGTTTTAGCTCATCGATAAAAAAAGTACCTTCTCCTCTACCCCTAGCGTCCCAATCGATTAGTTGATCCCACTTCTCTACAAAACGGTGCACATATTCCTCTTTATATTTTTCCGATTCGCGCACCTTCTGCGGATTTTCACCATAATTTTGTTCTTGTTCATGATTGATAAGTACTTCACTCATAATGCATTCTTTTCGTTAAAAATATGTTTATTAATTGAGTAGTATATTCAGGCAGAGCAATACAATGCCGACTTCATAATGAAGCTTTTTTTTGACAGACTAATTGGTAACTCAATGATATTAAAGTTAATAGAGTAATTCGCCAATATCAAATCAACAAAGGTTTCCCTATTATATAACACTGTACTTTAGCAACAAACACGCTTCTAAACATTGTTATCAAAAATAGTTACACAGGATAGCAGCTTTTAAAAGCATATTTACTCCCGATTCCAAGTATTTTTTTAAAATAGTCTTTCATTTAAAAAAACCGATGTAAAACCATGCATATGAAACCTAGTTCAGTTTTCTATTTAGCCATTGCCGTATATATCCTTACATGCTTAAGCTGCAATCCGCCACAGCAAAATGCCTCAAACCGTAGCCTACCTACCAGTTCTACCGCGAATGCCCAGCCCAGAGCACAAGAGCCACTCACAGTACCGGACAGTGCTACTCATTCTACCGATACAATTATCGATTTGAGTATGCTCGAAATTCCTATGATGAAAGGAAATTCCTCCTATGTATCACACACCGGGTTTTCATATTCGTATAATGAAGCACATGAACAAGCCAATTGGGTAGCGTATGAACTTACTGCCGAAGAACTAATAGGCGAAGCTGAGCGCTCTGATAACTTCAAAGAGGACCCCACCGTTACTACCGGTTCAGCAAGCATTGCCGACTACCGAAAAAGTGGATACGACCGCGGACACCTTGCCCCTGCAGCCGACATGCGGTGGTCTGAAACAGCAATGGATGAATCGTTCTATTTTAGCAATATGAGCCCACAAGTACCGAGTTTTAACCGAGGTATCTGGAAAAAACTCGAAGAGCAAGTGCGCGAATGGGCCGAAGAAAACGGTGCTGTATACGTAATTACCGGAGGGATACTCGAAGAATGGCTACCCAAAATCGGCGAAAATGGCGTATCGGTGCCAAACTATTACTATAAAGTGGTGCTCGATTACCGCGAACCCGACCTGAAAGCCATTGCTTTTCTAATGAAAAATGAAGGATCGAAAGAGCCGCTATCGTCGTTTGTGGTACCCATCAACCGTATTGAAGAACTCACAGGGATTAATTTCTTTCATAAACTCCCAGATGCCATCGAAGAACAACTCGAAAGTACCTCTGACTTTTCGAAATGGGAGCCGAACGAATAACGCACTTCTCACCAAGCAAGCCCCTCGTTGCCAATTAACGCTCCACTTTACCCAAGCGAAATTCCTTGTTTTAAACACAACTTCTTTACTTTTGCGCCATGCAACCACCTTTAAAAATTTACAATACGCTCACCCGCGAAAAAGAAGTTTTCGAGCCGTTGAACCCTCCGTATGTAGGTATGTATGTTTGCGGCCCTACTGTGTATAGCAATGTACATTTAGGCAACGCGCGCACCTTCACCAGTTTCGATGTGATATATCGTTACTTACAGCATTTAGGGTATAAAGTCCGCTATGTACGTAACATTACCGATGTAGGCCACCTTACCGACGATGCCGACGACGGCGAAGATAAAATTGCCAAAAAAGCCAAGCTCGAGAACTTAGAACCTATGGAGATAGTGCAGCGCTATACCAAGGATTTCCACGAAGTGATGCGCCTGCTCAACAATTTGCCTCCTTCGGTAGAACCTACTGCCATTGGGCATCTGATCGAACAAATTGAAATGGTAGAAACGCTGCTCGAAAAAGGATTAGCATACGAAGTAAACGGCTCAGTCTATTTCGATGTAGAAGCCTATCAAAAACAAGGGCTTGATTATGGGAAACTTTCCGGCAGGAAGTTAGAAGAACTGCTAAGTGGTTCACGAGAATTAGACGGGCAAGATGATAAACGAAACTCCGTAGACTTTGCACTATGGAAAAAAGCCAATGCTGGGCACATCATGCGTTGGAAATCGCCTTGGAGCGTAGGTTTTCCGGGTTGGCACTTAGAGTGCTCGGTGATGAGCTCCAAGTATTTGGGCAAAACATTTGACATCCACGGTGGCGGTATGGACTTGAAATTCCCCCATCATGAATGCGAAATAGCCCAATGCCGAGGTGCACACGATGCCGAGCCGGTTCGGTTCTGGATGCACGCCAACATGCTCACCATCAACGGGCAAAAAATGAGTAAGTCGCTTGGAAACTCCATCCTGCCACACGAATTATTCAGTGGCAAAAACACATTACTTTCACAACCCTACTCTCCCATGACCCTCCGTTTCTTCATGCTCCAAACGCACTACCGTAGCACAATGGACTTATCCGATGAGGCATTTCAAGCAGCTAAAAAGGGGTATCTTAAAATGATGAACGGGCTCAAAGCAGCCCGACAATTATCGTATCCGGAGGGTAGCGAAACGCCCAACGAAAAACAGCAAAAACAGGTAGAAAGCATTATACAATCGGTATATCGAGGCATGAACGACGACTTCAACACAGCCTCTGCCATTGCCGGTTTGTTCAACCTATTGAAAAAAATAAACTCTATACATACCGGGCAGCTCGATCCGCTCGCTTTAGGAAAAGAGCTTTTCGATAAGGCAATTCAAACTTACACCACCTTTGTAGTAGATGTACTCGGGCTACGCGAAGAACAGCCTGCTGACTTGCACCCTATGATGGAATTATTACTGAACGAATACCAAGAGGCAAAATCGCAAAAAGCCTACGAAAAAGTAGATAAAATTAGGGCAGGTCTCAAAAATATGGGGATTGCCGTAAAGGATATGAAAGACCGAATCGATTGGGCATACGACGAAGCCTAAAACATCTCAAAAACCAAAAAACCTGAATACAAAATAAGTATATCAACTCCACATCATAAGCTAGAAATTGCGATATCACTCTATCCATTTCTAGCTTCCTTTTTTTATTTCCCAATACAAACACCTATGAAACCCTTACTATACCCGCTTTTTACATCCCTCGCTATATTGGCACTCATGGGCTGCTCCAATCAACAACAACAGGAATCTTCTACGGAAAAACCGCCAGCTACGAGCAGTAAGCCCACCGTGCCTACACCCGAATTCAATGCTGACAGTGCTTTTCATTTTGTAGAAAAACAAGTTGCATTTGGCCCTCGTGTACCCAACACCATGCAACACCAACTCTGTGGCGATTACCTCGTGGGCAAGCTCAAACAGTTTGGTTGGGAAGTGGTAGAACAGCCCTTTGAAATACAAGCATATGACGGAACAATATTAAGAGGCAGAAATATTATCGGGAGCTTTCACCCTGCCGCTACCAAAAGAGTTTTGTTAGCGGCACATTGGGACTCACGGCACATCGCCGACCATGATCCTGATGAAACGCAGCAAAACAAACCTATTTTAGGAGCTAACGACGGAGCCAGTGGGGTGGCTGTCCTTTTAGAAATGGCGCGCACCATCAGCACCGACTCTTTAAAACCCTCGTTGGGAATCGATATCATTTTCTTCGATGCCGAAGATTACGGAATGCCCGCAGGGGCGACTAACCAAACCGAGCGACAAATCACCTACTGCTTGGGTTCTCAGTATTGGACAGAAAACTTGCATAAACCGAACTATCATGCTTTTTATGGAGTACTCCTCGATATGATAGGTGCTCCTAATGCAACATTTAGAAAAGAAGGGTATTCTATGCAATATGCTCCTAAAGTAGTGGATAAAATTTGGGCCACTGCCGGAAGTTTAGGGTACAGCCAGTACTTTTTAAATGAACAAGCCGACCCTATCACAGACGACCACTACATTGTAAATACCCAATCGACAATCACGATGATCGACATTATCCACCTGGATAACAGAGCCAACGGCAGCCCTTTCTTCGAACATTGGCATACACAACAAGACGACCTCAATACCATTGATAAAAATACCTTAAAAGCCGTTGGGCAAACCCTTTTACATGTGATTTACAACGATATCATTTAGAAGCCTTACCTTTACAATAGGTGTTTTTTAGCTCTAAAGTAGGAGTCTTATGCGTTTCACGTTTCTGCGATTTTACTTCTTAGGAAGCTGGGTTTATTTCTTTCTCACGATAGCTAATGCTCAAACCCGGATCGTTGTCGATGACCTCGACCCCCGTCGCCCGCTTAACCAATACATGGCGCAGCAATGGACTACCGACGATGGGCTTCTTTCTAATAATATTTTAAATGTGTACCAAGACTACACAGGGTATTTGTGGTTCACCACCTATGACGGGCTAAACCGCTTCGACGGAGCAAATTTTGCCAGCATCACCCGCAGAAATTTACTCGAACTAAATACCAACGCCATTTATGTAGTAGCTCAGAGCAAAGACAGCACACTATGGTTGGGCACACAAGGCAGTGGGCTGCTTGCCTACAAAAATGGAGAAGTTACACCATTTGGTGGAGAAGAATATTATATACAAACCTTGTTTTTTGATTCGAAAGGGAAACTGTGGATAGGTACACGCGGAAACGGTGTCTTCCTTTTTGAAAACAACACGTTCAAACCCATGGAGTTTGAACCGTTACTTACCATATCGGTAAATTTTGTGGGAGAAGATGCCTCGGGTAATCTATGGTTTGGTACAGAAGGAGCCGGTATCATTGAGTACAACGGAAAAGAATTCACCCATTTTGCCCAAAATGAAGGCCTCGAGAACTTAAATGTAAATCATATTCTATTCGAAGAGGATGGCTCAATGCTCATTAGTACCTATGCAGGCTTATTCGAATTCAAAAATACGAAATTTACCCGCGTAGAAGCCCTGGGTAACCAGGGCATTTCCAAAACCCTTCGCGACCGCCACAATAGCCTATGGGTAGCCGGGTGGGACCAAGGACTCCAACGTTGGAACCCTCTAACCAATACCTTCGAGGTGTTCAATAGCGAATCGAACCTTGCCTATATCGAAGACTTTCAGTTCGACCATGAAAATAACCTTTGGATTGCCACAAAGCGCGATGGTGTGTTCCGCCTGAAAGCCGGGAAGTTTCTCAACTACACCCAACAAGAAGGTCTAGAATATAACTCGGTAGGCTCAGTAGCAGAATATGCGCCTAATGCCTACCTAGTGGGGTTGAACAACGGGCTGGTCAACCTTGTGAAAAACGGAGAGGTGCAGCCGTTTCCTCTAAAAACTAAACTTAATAACGATAGAATCTACGACATCCACAAAGACCGCCACGGGACTCTTTGGTTTAGCACCTATCAAGGCTTATTAAAAAAAGAAGTCGATGGCACTGAAACATTTCTTACCCAAGCAGACGGCCTTTCAGGTATTTTGGTACGTATGGTATACGAAGACCAAGCCGGTAATATTTGGGTGGGTACTCGAGATGGAGGAATTACTATCTTTAAAACCGATGGTACTCTTGAAATCTTAAACCGTGCTAACGGCCTCACCTCAGACTTCATCATGTCGATCGAAGGAGATGCCCAAGGAAATATTTGGATAGGGACTAATAATGGCGGCATTAACATCGTTTCTCCCGAACGTAAAATTAAAACACTCACTACGCAAAATGGCTTAGCAAGCAATTTAGTTTTCGATATTAATATTGATAAAAAGGGCGTGGTATGGATTGTAGGAAATGGTGGCATCTCTCGTTTACATAACGAAAAAATCGTAAACTTTAGCTCGCGTAACGGTCTGCCCAGCGATAGCCCATTTGGTTTCTTAGAAGATGACTTTGGGGGTGTATGGTTACCTACTAGCAGAGGAATTTCCTATGTAGAAAAAGAACAGCTTAACCAGTTTGCAGAAGGAGTTATCGATACTCTCTCTTTCGCTTTGTATGGTAAAGAAGATGGTATGAAAAGCGAGCAATGCGTAGGAGCTACTCATTCTATTATCGATGCTGATGGGAATATGGTAATCCCGACATTTGGAGGCATTGTAGTAGTGAACCCAAAGCAGATTCTACAAAATACGCTTCCTCCACCGGTAGACATTCATACATTCACGGTAGACGGAAAAGCAATTGATTTACAAGATAAAAACATCAAGTTACCTTCGGGGCACCAACGGCTAGTATTTGGGTATAGTGGATTAAGTCTTGAAGCTCCCTCAAAAGTAGAGTTCCGTTACAGAATTTCCCCTTACGATAAACGATGGGTGCGCATAGGTACCGAACGGCAAGCAGTATATACCGGTTTACCCAAAGGCACCTACACATTCCAGGTAATAGCAGCCAATAACGACGGCGTATGGAATACCACCGGCGACACTCTTACTTTTTCAGTTGCTCCTTACTGGTACGAAACCACTTTATTTCGGGTGAGTGCTCTTGTAGCCAGTATATTGCTTATTGCAAGCATTTTTTTGTATCGCACTCGACGAATTGAGCGCCGCAATAGGCAACTAGAAAAATTAGTAGACGAACGCACCACCGAAGTGAAGCAAATCAATGCGCTGTTAGAAGAGAAACATGAAGCCATTGAAGTACAGCATAAGGAAATTAACCAACAAAAAGTAGAGTTAGAGAAACGCAACCAAGCAATTATCGCGAGTATGAACTATGCATATCGGATTCAAGCCAGCCTGATGCCCCGTCCTCAAGAGGTTATCAAGCACCTACGCGATGGCTTTATTTTCTACGTACCCCGTGATATTGTAAGTGGCGATTTTTATTGGTCAACTCCCCAAACTACCTCACAAGGCGATCAAGTACTCGTGTTGGTGGCTGCCGACTGTACAGGGCACGGCATTCCCGGTGCACTGCTCAGTATTGTTGGCAACGACATGCTGAACGAAATTGTAGTTTTCCAGAAAATCACTAGCCCTAAAACCATTTTAACGCAACTCAACCAACGCATTAAAACCACGCTTCGCCAAAAAGAAACCCAAAACCGCGATGGTATCGAAATGGGTATTTGCGTACTTAATTTTACTCAACAAACGCTTACCTTTGGAGGTGCTCGCCGACCGCTTGTGGTAGTTGCCGATGGTAAAGTCGAAGTAATTCAAGCTAGTAAAAGCTCCATTGGAGGCAACTTCTTAGAAAAAGAGCAGACTTTTACCGAGCAAAATGTACATTGGAGCCCTTGGGCTAGCTACTATATGTTCTCCGATGGGTTCCAAGATCAGTTCGGAGGTAAAGAGGGGAAAAAATACATGGCAAAGCGTTTCAAAACCCTCTTAAGTCAAATAAGCGCTAAATCTATGGAAGCACAGCAAGTAGCGCTCGAAAAAGAGCTATTCGAGTGGCGGAAACCCTCTCCTAATACAACCTATAATCAAGTTGATGACATCCTAGTGATTGGTTTCCAACTGCCTACCTAATTCCTTTGTCCTAATTTCCCGCTTCAAAGTTGTTATGTAATGAATGATTCACAAGCCGACATCACCTATTATTTATATTCAAAATATTTAAAAAAGAAAAAGCGGATAGATATTTTCCTGCCTCAGAATTATCTAAAAACAGATGAAGGCACCTATAACCTTGTGCTTATGAACGATGGGCAAGATGCCCCTCGCCTGCGGTTAGCAGAAACTCTTCGCCACTTACACCGTGAACGCATGATTGAAGAAGTGATATGGGTGGGAATCCACGCCGACGCCGACCGCATGCACGAATATGGGGTTGCAAAAGAAGCCGACTATGCCAACCGGGGCGATCGTGCCGATGCCTACACTCAGTTTATCGTTCAGGAGTTACTTCCTTTCTTGCACATTCAGTTCGAAGTAAGTGTTAAGCCAAGCGATACCGCCTTCGTAGGTTTTTCCCTCGGAGCACTCTCTGCTTTTGATATTGTTTGGCAACATCCGCATATTTTCGGGAAAGTAGGGGCTTTTTCAGCTTCATTTTGGTGGCGAAGCAAGGCATTAGACGATGGCTATACCGATAGTGATCGTATTATGCACAGGATTGTGCGCGAAGGCTCGTATCAGCAAGGACTCAAGTTTTGGTTTGAAGTGGGCACACGCGATGAAACAAGCGACCGTAATAATAGTGGTATTATCGATGCCATTGAAGACACCCTAGACTTAATCCAAGAACTTGAAAGCAAAGGGTACACCGGCACCGATATTAAATATGTAGAAATACAAGAAGGAGAACACAACCCCGAAACTTGGGCTAAAGTACTCCCCAACTTTACCTTATGGGCTTTTCCTCGGAAATCGCATACCCACCACTCCGGCAAAGTATTTTTATAGCAGAATTACTACAGTTTCTCTCGATGCATTATCGTAGCGGCTCCTCTAGTGGTTACTTTTTCAGTATCCTTCTCGCGGATTACGGTTTCCACCTCAGCGGTGTGTTTCTCACGATTCACGGTTATAACTGTGAATACCGCTTCGTATTCTATATTAGCTAACATAGGCCTCAAAAACTCCATGCTTTGTTTGAGGTAAATCGTGCCTTGTCCGGGAAAGAGTGTGCCAAAAACCTTTGAGAAAATACTGCTCCCCAAAAATCCATGCATAATAGGCTGCTTAAAGATAGTCTTTTCTGCATATGCTGCATCCAAATGTAGCGGATTGTTATCTCCGGTAACTTCAGCGAATCGTTCTACATCTTTTTGTGAAAACGAAAATGTGTGATGGTATTGATCTCCGGTTTGAATCATATCAAATAAATCTAATTCGAGAAATATGCTAAGGTATAGTTTATAAGTCAGCGCAAACACACGTATTTATTATGCTACTTGTAGAGCGTTCAGGCGTTGGTTCATCACCATAAACCATAACGGTGGAACTAAGGCTAGCAGCATCATTCCGGGGTATCCTGTGGGCATTTGTGGGCTTTCTTCATGATAGCGGAGCACTTGATACTTTCGGCTTGCCAAGTAATGATGGTCTGAATGCCGAGACAGCTCAAAAAGTAATACCCTACCAATTACGTGATCAGAATTCCAAGAATGGTGAGGTTGTACCCGTTCAAAGTACTCGCTGCCAGGTTTCTTTTTGCGTTGCAGACCATAGTGCTCAATGTAATTCACGGTTTCTAGCAATAAAAAGCCAATGATGGCTGCTACCACAAAGCCCCCGGCTACATACCAACTAAAAATAAAAGCTATAGCACATACGGCTGCTATTTGTATTAGTTGAAACTGAAGCATTTCGTTTTGTAACGAAAACGCCGACTTACCTAGTTTTTGTAGCCTTTCCGCTTCTAAGCGCCAAGCGGAAAGATACGACCCTATAACGGAACGCACCCAGAAAATATAGAGCCACTCATTTTTGCGCGAAGAGGCCGGGTCGTGTTCTGTTGCCACATGCCGATGGTGCCCGCGGTTGTGCTCAATAAAAAAGTGCATATACAATGAAGTGAGTAATAACGACTTTGCCAGCGTTTGTTCAAAGCGTGTATGCCGATGTCCTAATTCATGGGCAACATTAATCCCTATTACCCCACACATAAGCCCCATCGCCAAAGTTCGCCCAATTAACTCGTGTAACTGGAGGTTTTCTTCTTGTATTGCTATGCAAAAGAAAACTAACATAGCATACTGCAAAGGAACGGTTAAATACAGTAAAATATCGTACGTGCGGTCTTTCGCTACGATAGCTTCCTCAGCTTTACTCAGGTTGTAATGGTTTGGTCTGAAAAAAATTTCAACCAAAGGCACTACTCCAAAAATATAAATGATAGGCAGATACGTTAGCCAGCCGTGCTGGGTAAAGGCTATCCCCACACAAAGAGGTAAAGTCAGTACGCTGAGGTATTTCAAGGCTTTCATTTTCATAAGTACAGATAAGTATTTGATTTTCAGTTTTTCACACTTTATAAATTTAATAAGATAATTCAACTTATTGCAATAGCTTTTACCTATAAGTCTGTTTGAACTCTACATTCTACTTACTAAAATCATACTTGCTATATTTGCCTGCCAATACACAAAATATCTTTTTATATGAAAGCATATATTTTCCCCGGACAAGGGTCTCAGTTCGAAGGTATGGGAAAAGAGCTTTTTGAAAGTTCTGAAAAAGCAAAAAATCGCTTTTTACAAGCCAATGAAATACTAGGCTATTCCATTACCGATATTATGTTTACAGGTAGTGCCGCCGACCTGAAGCAAACCAACGTAACACAACCAGCTATTTTTTTACATTCCGTGATTTTGGCAGAAACTATTGAGGGTTTTCGCCCCGAAATGGTTGCAGGGCATTCGCTAGGGGAGTTTTCCGCATTGGTTGCCTGCCGAGCCTTATCGTTTGAAGATGGACTTCAATTAGTATATAAGCGTGCCATGGCAATGCAAAAAGCTTGCGAAGCAACACCCTCTACCATGGCTGCCGTCCTCGGTCTGGAGGATGGAACCGTAGAAGATGTTTGCCAAAATATCGATGCCATTGTAGTCCCTGCGAACTATAACTGCCCCGGGCAGCTGGTAATTTCAGGTTCTTTTGAAGGAATCGATATAGCCTGCGAAAAGTTAAAAGAAGCTGGGGCAAAACGAGCACTAAAGCTTCCGGTAGGTGGAGCATTCCACTCACCTTTAATGGAACCGGCTCGTACTGAACTCGCCGATGCCATCGAAGCTACTACTTTTGCCCAACCGATTTGCCCGATATACCAAAATGTAGATGCTAAACCGCATCAAACCCCAGAAGAGATTAAGCAAAACCTTATTGCGCAACTTACGGCTCCTGTTCGGTGGACTCAAACTATCCAACAGATGATTGCGGATGGTGCTTCGGAATTCGTGGAATGCGGACCAGGCAATGTACTACAAGGGCTGGTCCGTAAAATAGACCGTACCGCTTCAACAACGAGTGCCTAATACTATGGCAAGGCGATTTCCTGCAGAGTGGGAACCTCAAAGTGCTGTGCAACTTACTTGGCCACATCAAAATACCGATTGGGCTGATGTGCTTCATGAAACTGAAAGTGTATTTGTTGCCATTGCAGAAGCCATTACACGCTTTCAGAAGTTATTAGTGGTTTGCCAAAGCCGTGCTGTTGTTGAGGCTCAACTCCAGCATTGCCCTCCCGAAAGACTTATTTTGGTAGAAGCACCTTCCGACGATACGTGGGCACGCGACCACGGTGGTATCACTGTTTTTGAAAATGAAACCCCTATCCTTCTGGACTTTCAATTCAACGGATGGGGAAGTAAATATCGTCATCATTTAGATAATCAGCTCACAAGCATTTTATGGAACCAAGGAGTTTTCCAAGCGGATGTCCAATATCAGCCTGTTCCCTTTGTCTTAGAGGGTGGAGCGTTAGAATCTGACGGCAAAGGCACGTTACTTACTACGCGTTATTGTTTGCTAAACGAAAACCGTAACCATTGGCAAGAACTTCAAGCAGAAGAACACCTCAAATCAACCCTTGGAGTAGAACGTATCCTATGGCTCGATATTCCCCCTTTACTTGGCGACGACACGGATGGGCACATCGATACTCTTGCACGCTTTGTTAGCCCAAATAAAATCGTATTTGCTTATACAGAAAATCACCAAAACCCTAACTATTCTACCCTACAAACCATGTATGAGCAACTCAAAACATTTCAAACTACGGAAGGACACCCTTATCAACTAGTCGCATTACCCTCTCCGGTTGTACGGCAAGGCGCAGAAGTTCTCCCTGCCACCTATGCCAACTTTCTAGTCATCAACCATGCCGTTCTAGTACCTCTATACAACATCCCCGAAGACACCGAAGCACTACAAACGCTTGCACAATGTTTCCCAACAAAGGAAATAATAGGTATTAACTGTCGTACCATTATTTCACAGAACGGATCTTTACACTGTCTTACGATGCAATACCCACATTTCACTATTTAAGCTATCATTAAAGAAAAATTACCCTGTACAATGTTTTTAGAACCTTCATTAAATCAACCTCATAAACCCGGAAAACTTGAACCTCAAGCAGGTTGGATTGAGATTATTTGTGGCTGTATGTTTTCAGGGAAAACTGAAGAGCTAATCCGCCGAACAAACCGTGCTATTATTGCCAAACAAGTCGTTAAAATATTCAAACCAACTCTCGACATCCGCTACGATAACGATAAAGTTGTATCCCACAACAAAAACCATTTGCATTCTTACCCTATTGATTCAGCTCGGAGGATTCTACAAAGTGCCTCAAAATGTGATGTAGTTGCCATCGATGAAGCACAATTCTTTGGAAACGAACTCGTAGAAATCGCTACACAACTTGCCAACCGAGGTCAACGAGTTATTATTAGTGGTTTGGATATGGATTTTGAAGGCACACCTTTTGAACCAATTCCCTCACTGATGAGCGTGGCAGAATTTGTTACAAAATTACACGCGATCTGTGTTCGGTGTGGGCGATCAGCGAATTACTCGTACAGATTAGCTCGCTCTAATCAAAAGGTTCTTCTTGGGGAAAAAGACACTTATGAAGCTAGGTGTCGCCACTGTTTTTATCAGGGTATGGAAGAGCGAGTATTGCAAACGCAAGAAAAACAACAATAAAAAAACTATCCCAAAAGTTGAGATAGCCTCTTTAATTTGATTATTACTTACCCAAAAAGATTTTTAATCCATAGGGATAAGATTGAAAGGCAAGTCCACATCGTCGGCGTATTCCTCGCCACTTTCTAACATATCTACATCGTGCGACTCGTAGTACCAATTAATGGTAACATTACCTCCTTTTTCTTTTTGATAATCCTCTAACATAGTAAGAATTTCCAGAAACCTTCTCGAGGAACTTGTATTAAAGTAAGACATCTTAAAGTTCAGCGTGATTTCTTGGTTAGGTTCACTCAGATATTCATCGAGCCAATCAAAAATAGGCTTGAAGAACTCCATAGTGTATTCATGGTACGACTCGCCCTCAATTTCTAAAACTCCTGTTTCGGCGTTAAAGTCTACACGTGGGATATAAGTTGAGCCTTCTATGTGAAAGTTTTCCATAGGTTAAATATTATTGTTCTGCTTGCTTATTTTAACACTCAAGATAAAGAATGACATTTCATCGTTAATATCGATGATTTCAACCTCGACGGGATTTCCCGATTTTCTACGCATTTCGATAAAGCCTAAGTTGGCGCCCGGCTTATCTTTACGCTGAGGTGCGCGTCGCTGTTCTCGGTAATATTTCTTTAGTTCTTCTTCGTTCATAGCATTAATGTGTGCACTACGCTCTAGCACTACTTTCACGTCTTTCTGAAAGATGTAATTGCCTGAACTGATGAAGTGATGATGGTCATCTTGTCCTAGGCAAACAATACCCATCCCAATTTCTCTATTATCCTTCTCAGAATACACTTTTTGTGCAGAATAATGGTGAATATTCTGCGTCATTTCTACTACTAACCCGAACAAGCGCTTTGCCAACACTTGATTATTGGGAAGATTTCGTAAAGATTGCCCTACGAGCGTCAAAATATCTTGCGACAAAATCCCTTGGAAGGCCATTGAAATTCTATGATCTACCAGCTTTTGTTTGAATTGTTTAACGCTAAACCGCTCTTCCTGAATGTCGTTCATAACGATGTAATAAATGAAAGTTGACTGATTGTGTTACAGTAATGACCTCAGTAGGGTAATTTCTGCCTCTCCATAGAACAATGGCTTAAATTTACCTTACTTTTAACGTTGTTCAAAATTTTCTGTTAGCATCTTAGTATTCCTACGAATAAAAAGGATACATCAAGCTAAGGCATGTTAAACTAACCGAAAATCATCCATCATACAAACGCTTCGGTATTTAAAAAAATTGAATTATTGTTTATCAATTTATGGGAATCTTCCGAAAAATTTGAGAACGCCCTCTACGTGAGCGTAACAACATAAGATAGAGGTAAATTACTGAAAAATGGATATATAAAGCTTTTGGCATTGCTTTTTTCATTCACTATCTTTGCCATCTTATACTGCCTAAGCTATGCGAATAGGCTATATAAGAATCTAACGCGTTACGTAAAAAATTTTTCAAGTACAACCTCATCAAAATTTGGCCATGCAGAATAGCGGGAGAAAAAATTTCTCATCCATCAAGAAGGTATTGGATTATCCGAACTTCTTAGATGTACAATTCAATTCATTTCAAGAGTTTTTTCAGCTGGAAACTCCACCAGAAAAAAGAATCCAAGAAGGATTGTACAAAGTATTTTGTGAAAACTTTCCTATTTCCGATTCGCGAGAAAATTTTGTTTTAGAATTTATCGATTACACAGTTGACCCTCCCAAGTACAATGTAGATGAATGTATCGATCGGGGGTTAACGTTCTCAGTGCCATTGAAGGCAAAATTGAGACTTTCGTGTAACGATGAAGATAATGAAGATTTTGAAACTATAGAGCAGGAGGTTTTCTTAGGAAACATCCCTTACATGACCAACAGAGGATCGTTCGTTATTAATGGTGCTGAGCGCGTAATTGTGTCTCAATTACACCGCTCTCCCGGCGTCTTCTTTGCCCAAAGCAAGCACACGAATGGTACTAAACTTTACTCTGCAAGGGTAATTCCGTTTAAAGGTTCTTGGATTGAGTTTGCAACCGACGTAAATAATGTGATGTATGCATACATTGATCGGAAAAAGAAATTCCCGGTTACTACTTTATTGAGGGCTATTGGATATGGAACCGATAAAGATATCCTCGATTTATTTGAGCTTTCTGAAGAAGTAGAAGCTAATGAAAAGAACCTTAAAAAGGTTGTAGGCAGAAAACTTGCAGCGCGGGTTTTGAAGACATGGACTGAAGATTTTGTAGATGAAGATACCGGTGAAGTAGTATCGATTGATCGTAATGAAATACTTCTTGAGCGCGATTCTGTAATTTCAGAAGAAGATGTTGAAACCATCTTAGACGCCTCTCCCAAATCGGTAATCCTTCATAGAGAAGATATCAACATAAATGATTATGCTATCATTTATAATACTTTACAAAAAGATAATTCTAATTCTGAAAAAGAAGCCGTTGAACAAATTTATCGTCAACTTCGTAATACAGAAGCTCCCGATGAACAAACCGCTCGTGATATTATCCAAAACTTATTTTTTAGTGATAAGCGTTACGATTTAGGTGAAGTAGGTCGTTACCGAATCAATAAAAAGTTACAACTCGATGTTGATATCGAAACAAAAGTTCTTACTACTAATGATATTATCAGTATTGTTAAGTTCTTGATTAAACTTATCAATTCTAATACAGTAGTTGACGATATCGACCATTTAAGTAATCGCCGAGTTCGCACTGTAGGCGAACAACTTTATAGCCAGTTCGGGGTTGGACTTGCTCGTATGGCACGGACTATTAAAGAACGGATGAATGTTCGGGATAATGAAGATTTCAAACCTGTTGACCTAATTAATGCCCGTACCTTATCTTCTGTCATTAACTCCTTCTTTGGTACTAACCAGCTCTCTCAGTTTATGGATCAAACCAACCCATTAGCTGAGATTACACACAAGCGCAGAGTTTCGGCTCTTGGCCCTGGAGGTCTTTCTCGCGAACGTGCTGGTTTCGAAGTACGCGATGTTCATTACACTCACTATGGACGTCTTTGCACCATTGAAACACCCGAAGGACCTAATATTGGTCTTATCTCTTCTCTTTGCGTGTATGCCAAAGTAAACTCAATGGGCTTTATCGAAACTCCATACCGTAAAGTACAAGAAGGTATTGTTGATATGTCAAAAGATGTAGTATATCTAAGTGCCGAAGAAGAGGACACTCACTACATTGCTCAAGCAAATGCCCCTATTGAAAATGATGGGCAATTCGTTAACGATAAAGTGAAAAGTCGGTACGAAGGCGACTTCCCGTTAGTAGAGCCGGGGCAGATTACTTACATGGATGTTGCGCCAAATCAAATTGTTTCAGTTGCAGCCTCACTAATTCCATTCTTAGAGCATGATGATGCTAACCGTGCGCTCATGGGCTCGAACATGCAACGCCAAGCAGTACCACTACTGCGTCCTGATGCTCCTATCGTAGGAACAGGGCTTGAAGAACGTGTTGCCAAAGATTCTCGAAACATCATTCTAGCCCAAGCAGACGGCGAAGTAGTATATGTAGATGCTACTAAAATCTGTATTCGCTATGAGCTTTCAGATGATCAAACCTTGGTATCCTTTGATAATGATGTAGTCGAGCACCACCTAACTAAATTCCGCCGCACCAATCAAGATACTTGTGTAAATTTACGTCCTCTCGTAAAGCGTGGCGATAAAGTAACCAAGGGTCAGCCTCTTTGCGATGGCTATGCAACAGAAAAAGGTGAGCTTGCCTTAGGGCGTAATTTGCTCGTTGCTTTTATGCCTTGGCAAGGATATAATTTTGAAGATGCTATTGTAATTTCAGAAAAAGTAGTTCGTGATGACATCTTCACCTCTATTCATATTGAAGAATTTGAACTAGAAGTTAGAGATACTAAGCGTGGGGAAGAAGAACTCACTTCTGAAATCCCTAATGTTAGTGAAGAAGCTGTTAAGAATCTTGACGAAAATGGCATTATCCGAATAGGAGCTGAAGTTCGAGAAGGAGATATCTTAATTGGAAAAATCACTCCAAAAGGGGAAAGTGACCCTACCCCTGAAGAAAAGCTTTTACGAGCTATTTTTGGCGACAAAGCAGGCGATGTAAAAGATGCGTCGCTGCGTGCTTCTCCTTCGCTAAGAGGCGTTGTAATCGACACTAAATTATTCAAACGCCCTAAAAAAGATAAAGAAGTACGGAGCCGAAACAAAGAGAAATTAGAACAACTCAAAGCAAATTATAGCAAAGACTTGCAGAAGCTGCAAAATATCATGTTCGAAAAACTTGCTACGTTGCTCGAGTCTAAAACTACTTTAGGCATCAAACATAAGTTTGGTACAGAGGTAATGAGTAAAGGCATGAAGTTTACTCAAGATAATATCAAAGAATATCTTTTCCCGGAGAACAATGTATTCAAAGATGAAAGCAGCTACGAAGTTCCTGAAGAAGTAAATTTATTAGCGGACCTTCGCCTTGAAGGATGGACTGACGACGAACATACCAACCAACTCGTTGCCGAAATGGTAAAAAATTACACAGCAAAACGAAACGATGTTACCAGCCGATTTAAACGTGAAAAGTTTGCATTAGAAGTAGGCGACGAACTTCCTAATGGTATTGTGAAATTAGCCAAAGTGTATATCGCAAAGAAACGAAAATTAAGAGTAGGTGATAAAATGGCAGGACGCCATGGAAATAAAGGTGTAGTTGCCAAAATTGTTCGTGAAGAAGATATGCCTTTCTTAGACGATGGTACACCTATGGATATAGTACTTAATCCTCTAGGGGTGCCTTCACGTATGAATATTGGTCAAATTTATGAAACTATTCTTGGGTGGGCAGGGCGAAAGCTAGGACGTAAATACGCTACTCCTATCTTTGATGGAGCTTCTGAGGAAGAAGTAATCGCCGAACTGGAAGAAGCTAAACTACCTAAATTTGGTCGAACATATCTTAACGATGGTCTAAGTGGAGAGCGCTTTGATCAACCTGTTACAGTAGGAATCATATACATGTTGAAACTTGGACACTTAGTAGATGATAAAATGCATGCTCGTTCTATTGGGCCGTATTCACTCATCACACAACAACCTTTAGGAGGTAAAGCCCAATTTGGTGGGCAACGCTTTGGAGAGATGGAAGTTTGGGCATTGGAAGCCTTTGGCGCATCTCATGTATTGCAGGAGATTCTTACTGTAAAATCCGACGATGTAGTAGGAAGAGCCAAAGCGTACGAAGCCATTGTGAAAGGTGATAATATGCCTCGCCCTAATATTCCTGAATCATTTAACGTTTTGGTTCATGAGTTAAGAGGGCTAGCCCTTGAAATAACACTGTCTTAAAAAGAGTTTACTAAAACTCTAGAAAGGCCTTCTCAATATTGGGAAGGTCTTTTTTTAGTATCAATAGGATTTATAGTTTCATCATATGCTCTAATCACGTGTATAACGTCAAATTTTTCTTCTGCAACTTTTCGACTCTGCTCTCCCATTTCTTTCAAAACACTTTCTGGCAATTCCATAATTTTTTCCATCGTTTTTTGTAGACTCTCTACACTTTTCACTTCACACAACAGACCATTTTTATTATGCTCTACAACTTCACGGCAACCGGGAACATCTGTGGCAATTAGAGGCTTACCTATACTAGCCGCTTCTAACAAAGAGCGAGGCGTTCCTTCTCTATAAGAAGGCAATACAATACAATCTGCCTCATAGATATAAGGTCGTACATCTGAAGTTGTCCCTAAATACTCAATTACTTGCTGCTCAACCCATTGATCTACGAGTTCTTTAGAAACTCCTAAATCATTACTAGCATCAATAACGCCCAATACTTGACATTTACACGTAAGCCCTTTTTTTCTCAAGATGGTAGCTGCCTTTACGAATTCAATGATTCCTTTATCAAACAAAAGGCGAGATATCATCAAAAAAGTAAACGTGCCATTTCGCTTGAATTTACCTTTAGGAAATGAGCTTAGTTCAATACCTGAGCCAGGAATAACAGATCGAGACACTGAAGAAGGCAACAGTTTAGTATCGATAAATAACTGCAAGTCATCATTATTTTGAAAAAAAACGTGATAAAGGTTTCGAAAGGAGATTTTATATAGCCACTTTGCTATCGCCGTTTTCGCTGTATCATGCAAAAACACAGTACCTAAACCAGTTACATTATTGATTGCTCTAATCCCAGCCCACCGGGCAGCTAATCCACCATAAATATTAGGTTTAATCGTAAAATGAAGTATATAGTCAAATTTTTTACGTTTATAAATGTGATATAACCGGGTAAACAGGCATAGATCTCTGAAAGGATTTCCTCCTTTATTATCCATTGCGACTTCAATGTACTCACATCCTAGCTGTTCTAGTAGATTTTTTTCAGGAGTATTAGGGGCTAATACACTGATGGAATAGCCTTTAACAAGGAAAAATTCTATTAGAGGCTTACGAAAATTATATATGTTCCATGCACTATTTGCAACAAGTCCGATACGCATGAAGTCGATGACTATATACTAACCCTGTATTAAATGAATGTACTCTTTAAAAAGATAGTGAGAATCATGTGGTCCTGGTGAAGCCTCCGGGTGATATTGTACTGAAAATACAGGACGCTCTTTCAAACGAATTCCTTCTATAGTATTATCATTCAAATTAATATGTGTAACTTCTACTTCATTATTTCTATAGACATCCTCCTCACTAATAGTGAAACCATGATTTTGTGAGGTAATTTCAGACAATCCGCTTCTCAAATTCTTCACAGGGTGGTTAAGACCTCGGTGCCCATGATGCATTTTGTATGTGCTAATTCCTTGAGAAGAGGCTATCATTTGGTGCCCTAAACATATACCAAAAACAGGTTTCTGGGTGGAAATCATTGAACTAACCAGAGCTATAGTTTGAGGCATAGCAGCCGGATCTCCCGGACCATTCGAAATGAAAAACCCATCGGGAGCCCATGAAAGCATATCTTCTATAGATGCATCATAAGGAAAAACTTTTAAAGTACAACCTCTGTTAGCTAAACTTCTCAAGATGTTTTGTTTGATTCCTAAGTCTAATACAGCAACTTTGAGTTCGCCATTTCCAACATCGTATACCTCTTTTGTACTTACCTGTGATGCCAACTCTAGCCCATCCATACTAGGAGTATTTTTTAGCAATTCCTGTGCTTTTTCAAGGTTATATTCTGAGGAAATAATTGCATTCATTGCTCCTTTTTCACGTATATGGCGAACTAACCGGCGAGTATCAATATCACAAATTCCTATAATATTGTTTTCTGATAAATATTTCTGTAAGCTAGATAGCGCCTTATGCCGTGAAAAGAAATGAGCAAAACTACTGATAACTACACCTCTTACTTGGACTTGATTTGACTCAACCTCTTCATTCATCACGCCATAATTCCCTATATGGGCATTAGTATTCACGATAATTTGACCATAATAAGAAGGATCTGTATAAATTTCTTGATAACCGGTCATCCCTGTATTGAAGCAAATTTCACCTGCTGTTATTCCCGTGCTTCCTATAGGAATTCCCTGAAACACAGTGCCATCTTCCAATAACAAAAGTGCTTTATTTTTATCTTGAGCCATAATTATAAATAGTAAGAATCTTCAGTTTTAAAAAAAAGGGAAACGATTATAAAATCATTTCCCCTTAAAATAATTATTCGAAACATGTAATTTTCATGCTATTCTGTTTTAGGCTCTCCTGCATCATCAGAAGAATTATCTACCGAGTTATCTTCAACTTCTGAAGTTGAAACTTCTTCCGAGCTACTTCCTTTTTTTCTACGTCGTCTACGTGAACTTTTAGAAGTAGATTCAGATTTTGCTAACAATAACTCGTTGTAATCAACTAATTCAATCATGCAAATATCTGCGTTATCTCCCAAACGATTCCCCAACTTTATAATACGGGTATATCCACCTGGTCTTTCTCCCACTTTATTTGCTATTTCATTAAAGAGTTCAGTAACAGCCTCATTATTTTGTAAGTAAGAAAATACTACTCTACGAGAATGGGTTGAATCATCTTTACTCTTAGTTATTAGTGGCTCAATAAACTTTCGTAACTCTTTTGCTTTAGCAGTGGTAGTTGTAATTCTTTTGTGCAGAATTAACGAAACTGCCATATTAGATAACATTGCTTTTCTGTGCGAAGCAGTACGACCTAAATGATTAAACTTTTTGCCGTGTCTCATATCTTTAAAAACTATTAACGGTTAACTTAATCTTCTTCCAAACGATACTTCGACACATCCATGCCAAAGGTTAAATTCTTTTCAGCTACAAGTTGCTCTAATTCTGTAAGAGATTTTTTTCCGAAATTTCTAAATTTCATCATATCAGAAATTTCTAGGCTAACTAAATCTCCTAATGTACGTACATCGGCAGCTTTCAAACAATTGAAGGCGCGAACCGAGAGATCTAAATCAGCTAAAGATGTTTTCAACAATTTACGCATGCGTAGATACTCCTCATCAATAGGCTCTTCTTCAGCTTTATCCTCATGCTGGAAGGTCATCGTCTGATCAGAGAATAGCATAAAATGTTGTATAAGTATGTTTGCAGCTCCTTTCAAAGCATCTTCAGGATGAATAGATCCGTCTGTTTCTATTTCCAAAAGTAATTTTTCGTAATCAGTACGCTGCTCAACACGTGTATTTTCAACACTATACTTAACATTTTTAATTGGAGTAAAAATGGCATCAATAGGAATATAGCCAAGTGTTTGCTCTGTATCTTTATTCTCTTCAGCTGGCACATAGCCACGCCCTTTTGTTACTACTAGTTCTAGCTGTAAAGTAACCGAAGGATCTAAATGACAAACCACAGCATCAGGATTCAACACTCTAAAGTCATTTGTATACTCTCCAATATCACCCGCCTTAAAGACATCTTTCCCACTGATTTCTACATTAATTCTTGCAGTGTTGGTTTCCCCTACCTTCTTAAAGCGAACCGTTTTAAGATTAAGTATAATTTCAGTCACATCTTCTACAACACCTTCAATCGAAGAAAACTCATGCAATACGTTGGGGAATTTCACACCTACAATTGCAAATCCTTCTAATGAAGAGAGCAAAATGCGTCTTAAAGAATTTCCGATGGTAACTCCGTAACCCCGCTCAAGTGGTTTAAACTCAAAAAGTCCATGAAAATTATTTGCTTTTTGCATGACCACATTGTCAGGCATTTGAAAGGCTAGTATCGACATAATATTGCGCTTGCTTAATTTTGTAGGATTGAAAATTTACTACTTAGAGTATAACTCGACGATAAGTTGTTCCTTTATATTCTCCGGAATTTCCTCTCGTTCAGGTAAAGCTAAGAACTTTCCTTCCATTCTGGAAGAATCCCATTCCAACCACTGATACCGTGACTTTTGTTGGCTTCCTAAACTATCGGCAATTGCAGTCAAATTTTTCGACTTTTCTTTTACTCCAATGATATCGCCAGGTTTTAGGGAATAAGACGGAATATTTACAATTGCACCATTTACGATAATATGCTTGTGAGACACAAGCTGACGTGCCGCACGACGAGTTTTTGCGATGCCTAAGCGGAACACAGTATTATCAAGGCGCGCTTCCAAAAACTGAAGCAAAACTGTACCTGTTACCCCTTGTTTGCTCGCTGCTTTATCAAACAAATTTCTGAATTGTTTCTCAAGAACTCCATAAGTATACTTCGCTTTCTGCTTTTCCATTAGCTGAATAGCATACTCTGAAGGTTTACGTCTTCTATTTCTGCCATGCTGCCCTGGAGGATATGGCTTATCCTTAAGTGCTTTAGATTTCGCAGGAGAAGAACCAAAAATTGGTTCATTGAATTTCCGTGCTACTTTTGTTGTCGGTCCGGTATATCTAGCCATCTTTCTTTTCTTTTCCGATAAATTTCAAATAACAAATATTATACACGACGTCTTTTAGGAGGACGACAGCCATTATGAGGTAGTGGTGTAACATCGCGAATAGATAGAACATCAATACCTGAATTTTGAATAGTTCTTATAGCAGATTCACGCCCTGAACCCGGCCCTTTCACAAAAACGTTTACTTTTCGAAGACCTAACTCATATGCAATCTTTGCGCAATCTTGCGCAGCCATTTGAGCTGCATAAGGTGTGTTTTTCTTAGAACCTCTGAATCCCATTTTACCGGCTGAAGACCATGAGATTACTTGCCCATCTTTATTCGTCAGAGATATAATGATGTTGTTGAAAGAAGCCTTGATATGTGCCTCCCCAACAGCTTCTACATTAACAACTTTCTTTTTTGCTTTATCTTTTCGTTTTGCTGCCATGATACTATCAAAAAAACTAATTTAAAAACACCTTACTTCGTTGCTTTCTTTTTGTTAGCAACTGTTTTGCGCTTTCCTTTACGAGTACGCGAGTTATTCTTAGTCTTCTGACCACGCACTGGTAACCCTCTTCTATGACGCAATCCTCTGTAACAACCTATATCCATCAGACGTTTAATACTAAGTTGTATGTCTGACTTCAACTCACCTTCAATACGATAATCTGTACTGATTAAATCTCGTACTCTCTGAGACTCTTCATCAGACCAATCTTTGATTTTCTTATCATAGCTTATGCCTGATTTATCGAGAATATCGCGAGCAGAGGATTTGCCAATGCCAAAAATGTACGTAAGACCTATTTCGCCTCGCTTATTGTCGGGGATATCTACACCTGCAATACGTGCCATATTTTTCTTGTTTAATTACCCTTGACGTTGTTTAAATTTAGGATTTTTCTTGTTTATGATATAAACTTTTCCTTTTCTTCTGACAATCTTACAGTCAGCACTTCTTTTTTTGATGGAAGCTCTTACTTTCATAATTTTCTATTTATATCGGTATACTATTCTACCCTTTGTAAGATCATAAGGCGACATTTCTAGTTTAACCTTATCACCGGGTAATATTCTAATATAATGCATTCTCATTTTGCCTGATATATGAGCTATTACCTGATGCCCATTCTCAAGCTTTACTCTAAACATCGCATTGGATAATGCTTCTACAATAATTCCGTCTTGCTCAATATTTGGTTGCTTAGGCATGTAATGTAATATTGTATTTTTTAATTATACCATGGCCATATTCTGCGACCGTCCTTGCATTTTCCCTGACTTCATCATCCCCTCATAATGTCTCATCAATAGGTAACTCTCAATCTGTTGTAAGGTATCTAAAACAACCCCCACCATAATAATTAATGAGGTACCTCCATAAAACTGAGAAAAATTAAAGCTTACTCCAGCTGCATTAGCAAAAGCAGGTAATACGGCAACAATTGCTAAAAATAGTGCACCCGGCAAAGTTATCTTATCTAAAATATTACTTATATAATTAGAAGTGTCTAATCCCGGTTTTACTCCAGGTACAAAAGCCCCATTGCGTTTCATATCTTCAGCCATCTGGTTAGGATTGATGGTAATTGCAGTGTAGAAGAATGTGAACACAATAATCAGAATTGCAAATGTTACATTATATTCCCAAGAAGTAAAATTTGAGAAACTCTGCGCTATATAGCGTGCGGAATCATTATTCTCTGCAAACAACCCTGCAATCAGTGATGGTAAAAACATCAATGATTGAGCAAAAATGATAGGCATCACATTCGCGGAGTTTACCTTCAGAGGTAAATATGCTCGCTGCCCTCTCACAGATTGCTTTCGCCCTCCCCCTGCAACTTGGCGTGCATATTGGATTGGGATTCTGCGAATCGCCTGAGTAAGTAAAACCACGCTCATTACTATGAAAAATAATGCTATCATCTCGATTACTAAAAGAAGTAAACCTCCTGTACCACGTGTAGCCACTTCTTCAATAATAGCTCCCGGAAAACCAGATATAATTCCAATCATTATAAGCATAGATATACCATTACCTATCCCTCTATCAGTAATTCTTTCACCAAGCCACATACAGAATATTGTCCCTGATGTCAAGATAATCATCGAAGATGCAATGAAGAAAGTTTGCTCTAACAAGATAGCTTCACTGGGGATTGTTGTACTCAAATAGGCTGAAGATTGAAATAGCGTAATCAATATTGTAAGGAAACGAGTAATTTGGTTAATTTTCTTTCTGCCTGACTCTCCTTCTTTCTGTAACTTTTGAAAATATGGCACTGCCACCGAAAGAAGTTGTATTACGATAGAAGCAGAAATATACGGCATAATCCCAAGCGCAAAGATGGAAGCACGATTGAATGCACCACCTAAAAACACATTGAGCATACCAAAAATACCTCCTTGCTCTACTAACTTACTCGGATCAACACCCGGCAGCACAACATATGATCCTAAACGGAAGATTGCCAAAAACCCTAATGTATAGAGAATTCTATTTCTTAGCTCTTCAATAGA
>CAYMYI010000021.1:33507-46907 GCA_964394585.1 uncultured Roseobacteraceae bacterium | reverse complement strand
CCCATGGGTTAAGTCGTAGGCGACTACATACTGAGGCAGCGTGTTCGGGCAAACATATCGTACGGTATCCAAATCTACCAAAACTTGGTCGCGAACGGTAACAGTAATTGACGCTGGAGTTGTACTAGAACAGTTGGTATCGGTATCAGTAACAGATAGGGTAAGTGTCTGCGTACCTGCGGGGGCATTGGCAGGAATGATGACTTCGTTTCGAGTAGAATCGTTTGACCAATTATAGGTAAAGTTGCCTGTATAATCTACCGTAGAAGTGATGGTAAAAGGGAGCTGATTGCGGCATAGTACCACATCGGCAGGTAACGAAACTACAGGGTTTCTATTGAAAGTTACTAGAACCTCGTCAGTAACTACGCGGAGAGGATCGCCAGGAGGTAGGTTATTATCGGTAACGGTTACACGGTATGTAAATGTGCCTTGCCGCCTGACTGTAATGGTGGGTGAGGTGCCTTCGCTCACTATCACACCTCCGGGATCGACGCGTTGCCAAGAAAACGTGTAATTGGTGCCATCTGGCGTAGGGGTGGCATCGAGGGTTACTGCAGGGTCAGACATACAGCGGGTAATATCTGCACCAAGGTCAACAGTAAATTGTGCATATGATGCGGTAGAAAGTAACCCGACTAAAAGTAGGGGAATAAAAACGCGTAAGGTCTTCATGTATGTAAATTAGTAATGGTAAATGCTATATAGAAAGCGTTTAAGTGTTAGAATAAATAAAGAACAATGTTAAAGAAAAAGCTACAGAGTAGAGAATTGCCTTTTCTTTTTAGGGTTCAGATTAGTACAAGAATACCGCCTGATAATACAATAAAAATAATACCACTTTCAGGGTTTAAACGAATTTGCCCATTTTGTTAGAAAATCTTTGAATGTTTATGGGAAGGGATTCGAGTTTTATCAACTTCATATAAGAAAAATAAATCATTTTTGTATATCAACGTAAGTTCACTAGTGGGGTTTTTAATGGCTTGCGGAACGACCATGTAATCGTGCACTAAGTTGGGTGCGGTATGCAGAGGTGCATAATATACGGAATATCGAATTGGGTTGCCGTTTTCCGTTAAAAATGGAAGGTAGAATAAATAGATTTGCCCTTTTCGGGCGAATTTGCTACGAAGCATTACTATGGTGTTGGGTTGGGTTACCGTATGCTTTAATACTTCGAATGGGTTATGGGGGAAGGCAGACTGAAACTGCATGTATGTGCTGCTACGCTCTTTAATTCGTTGAACAGTGAGTTGGTGAACGCTTGGGAAAATGAGCAAGAAAGTCCCTAAAAGTGCATAGGATAACCTAGGCTTTTTTTGTACACTCCACATCAGAATGGTACAATACAAAGGCGCAAGCATGCGAATTTCCCGCCAATCGAATGTGTCGTAAATGCTGAACACTGCACCAAACTGTAAAACACCCACAAGGCATATACCCATCGTAATGCCTCTTTCTTTCTCAATGCTGCGCCAAGTAAAATAGGCGAGCCATCCTACCATAAAATATTTAGCAAAAAAATACCCTGGAACGCTGGCATACCATCTGAAATATGTGTGAAGGTTTTCTGTGAAATGCTGCCACCAATACACAGCGGATTCCAGATACCTCTCTTCGTTGAGCATGCGCGACAGTGTGGGAAGAAAGCCTACTACGTAAGGTGCTATAATCAGCTTAATGTATACAAAAAAAATACAGGTCATCCCTATATTAAATAAAATAAGGAGGGGTTTTCGGTGCCAAAACCGTGGCAACAATGCCCATAGCCATAGGATCCAATTGGCTCGAAATATGGCGGCGATGGTTATGAAAACGATATACGCAACAGTCCAGGTTTTGTAGTTCAAAGATTGATAAATGCGGAATAAGAGGGTGATATGCAACGCTGTAAAGAAAAAGTGAAGGCTTTCTTGCATGAAAGAGAAAATGTAGACAGGCATCAGGAAGCAGCAACCCCAAAGTAGTAAGGCAACGTAACGGTTTGTCGGGGGGAGAGGGTGAGTATGGTATGCAATTATTAGTACTGATAGCACAAATAGAAGTAGGTTAAAGGCGGGAATATTCCACCAATGTTCCCCGACGAGCAGGTTAAGGTTCCCATGTAGCCACCCATAAGCAAATCCGTGTGTGCCAAAATTTCCCCAAGCCGATTGGGAATCTTGCTCTAAAAAAGGCGTTTGAAGGCTGCCGGTTTGGGCATACGAGCGGGCATAAAGAAAATACTCATATTCATCGAAGGCATGATAGGGCAATACTCCTTGGAAACAATGCCAAGCTTGCACACCGTACCATCCTGCTAAGAGGAGTAAAAGTATTGGGAGCGTTCCGTGAACAAGGCGCATTACTTTGCTTGTTGTTGGCGTTCTTTCCGTAGCCGGATTGAAAGGGCGCGTCGGTATCGGTTTGCGTTGTTGATGTGCTCTCGGTAGGTTTTTGCAAATACATGATAGCCCGAAAAGTCTTCTTTTGCACAGAAGTAAAGGTATTTGTGGCGCTCGTAGTTTAACACGGCTTCAATAGAACTAATCTCAGGAATGTTGATAGGCCCGGGAGGTAGCCCTGTGTATTTGTAAGTGTTATAGGGAGAATCGGTGGCAAGGTGCTCGTCGAGCACACGGCGCAAGGTAAAATCGCCAACGGCAAACACTACGGTGGGGTCGGCTTCGAGTGCCATATTGCGGTTCAGTCGGTTGATGTACACACCTGCTACGGTAGGTTTTTCGTCGTTGAGTTTTGTTTCGGCTTCTACAATGGATGCCAAGATAGATACCTGAATGGGGGTAAGTCCTATTTCATCGGCGAGGGCGCGGCGTTCATCGTTCCAAAATCGGTCATACTCTTTCTTCATCCGGCGAAGGAGTGCTTCTGCGTTGGTATTCCAAAAAACTTGGTAGGTATTGGGTAAGAACATGCAGACGATGGTAGTAGTATCAAAGCCTAGTTCGGCGCAAAATGCAGGATTATTTACTAAGGAATCGAAGGCTACGGGGTCAGCTTGTACATACGTGCAGAGCCGATCGGCAAGTTCTTGCTTGAGCCTTACATTGTTAAAGGTGAGATTGATGGGGGCTTGATTACCCGAACGAAGTAAGCGGATAGCCGCTAGGTTGGTCATGTTGGGTTCTAACACATATCGACCTGGTTTTACGTTGTCGTGGTATTTCAACAAGCGAGAAACAAACATGAAGGGGACTACCTCTTCTACATAGTTCATTTTTTGAAGTGAGTCGAGCACTTGGAAAACCGTTGCATTTTCCGGAATATATACCACTCCTTTTTCCTCTCTATCTACTAATACATTGGGGGTGTAAAAGAGCTGATAGGCATAAAAGGTTGCCATAATAACTAATACGCATGCACCGGCAAACAAACCAATATAGATATTTCGTTTTTTCATAAGTGGGCATCGAGTTCTGAAGGTAATGAAGTGGGCAGTCGCCTTATCGATGTCAAAAATACTCGGTGAAACTACTGAACGCAAAAGCAATTGAAACCCTATGTAAATAAAGTGCACTTGCGTAAACCGTTCTGACTAAAAGTTTGTAATTTAAAAAAGATGCTCTTTTATAATCGAGGGGTATTCTTACACGCCTAAGCCAATATGCTATGAAAAAACAGACTATTTCCCTTGTGTTGCTACTCTTCTGTGAGCTTTTGCTTTGGGAACCCACCTATGCACAACAAATGGAATACCGTGAGCTAGGGATTAAACACAAACGGCGTAAATCGGCGTATGTTCCCTTTGAAATTGCCCACAACCTAATCATTATTCCGGTAATGATTAACGATTCGGACACGCTGCGCTTTATCTTGGATACCGGCGTTACCCATACCCTTTTAACCGATTTAGGAGTGAATAGCGTGCTCACGCTGCAATACTCTCGCAAAATTGATTTATTTGGCTTAGGGCAAGGAAACCCCATTGAGGCATTGCACTCATATGGCAACGAGGTGCGCATGCCCGGCATTTACGGTAACTTTCACGATTTGATTGTCCCCCTCGAAAATATTTTTCAACTATCCGAAAGTCTGGGCAGGCAAGTCAACGGGCTGATGGGCTTTGAAGTCTTTAATAGTTTTATTGTAGACATCAACTACCACCGGCAAAAATTAGCACTGCGCCATCCAAAGCATTATCGCAAAAAAATGGAACGCAAAAAGCGGCGGTGGGTGCGCAAAGGCAAGGCGGTGGTCATCCCCCTAGAGGTAATCCGGCGCAAGCCCTACATTGCCGCCTCGATGAAAACGCCTGAGGGCGAGCCGCTTGATATCCGCTTACTGGTCGATTTGGGCGCAAGCCATGCGGTATCGTTATATACCGATACCCACACAAAGCTCGAAGTGCCGGCCCAATCGTTTCGTTCCTTTCTAGGAATGGGGCTAAATGGCGATATTTACGGATACACTGGGCGCATAGGGGAGCTGGTATTAGGGAATTATCCACTCGAACAGCCTGTAACTACTTTCCCTGATAATGCCGCAGTGAAAGATGCCCTTAATGTTGGGAATCGAAATGGTAGTTTAGGCGCCGATGTGTTGCGCCGTTTCCGCGTAATTTTTGACTACCAAGGCAATCAATTGATTTTAAAACCGAATCCGGATTATGGCAAGCCGTTTACTTACAACATGAGCGGCATTGAAATCTTGACACCTCTCCCCGGTATGCCGGTCTATCAAGTTGCCGAAGTCCGTCCTAACTCACCAGGCGAGGAAGTTGGCTTGCGGGTGGGCGATCAGATTATGGCAATTAACGGGACGCGTGTGAGTAATTTTTCCATGAGCGATATTATTAAAATGTTTCATAGCCGAGCCGGGCGAAAACTACGGCTAACGATTCATCGAAATGGAGAATACTTTCGAGCCGATGTGGTGCTTCGCGATGACCTCTCAGAAATACCCAAGGCGCAATCGAGCAACCGATAAAGTGGGTTACTATGGCGTTGTATTTTTCTCAATTTTCCGGATAGTTCCCTCAATAGGAGAAATCGCGAGGTCTTGCTTGCCTTCTTCCACATAGAAAACGTACAGGCTATTTTGCCCTACAATGTGGACTTTCTGCGTATGTCCTTTCTCAAAATGCAAGATTTCCTGCATCTTGAAACTGCCCGCCGATAAATCTTTAGCGGTACGCATTCCCTTTCCATGCCCTAAGCCAATGTACATTGAAAATACAGAAATCGCCGTGCCCATCAACACAAAGTTCTGAGTAAGAAAAACAGCATAAGCAGGTGTTTTTTTGCCTGATTGTTCATCCTTCTGATCTTGCGATTTTTTTAAGCGAACAAGGAGGGTTTTGGTGAGAATAAGCACCACCATAAGCCCGACGATCACAGCCAAGATGATTTGGTTATCGACAATAGAAACCAAAGGACTGAGGAGAACATCGGTAATGCTGGAATACTTTAAAATGTTAATCCCCAGGTGTTTGTAAAATACGATATCGTGGATAAGCCCCACAGCTAACAAATACATGTAACCAAACGAGAGGTAATCTTGTACGCTTCCTTGAAAGCGCCAACCTTTTGCCGATGTTTTAGAAGAAGGATTCATTCGTTGGAGTTTGTGTTCACACCATTAGCTTGAACAAATTGAGGAGCACGGTAAGCAGGCTTCGGGTATTTATAGAAACCCTCTCCGGTTTTCACCCCTAATTTGCCCTGATCGATATACGATTTGAGCAATTCAGCAAATTTCCGGCTAGAAGAGCGGTCGATTTGGCGGGTAACATGCCAAGCCGTCTCAAGCCCTATGGTATCTAAAATGCCAAAGGGTCCCATAGGAGCTTTAAAATTCACCATCCAAGAGCGGTCGATATCTTCTACTGAAGCCACATCGGTTACAAGGAGGTCGCCGGCTGCTCCTAAAATCTTCAGTAGCATCGCATTGAACACGTAGCCATGGTTCTCTTTTTTTACCAAAATTGGGACTTGTTGTAAAGCATTACTCATTTCATAAAGTAAGTCCACTACCCAGGCAGCCGTAGTAGGGTGCGGCATAATATCCACCACGTTGGCATAAAACACATCGTGAAAATGAAAGGCGCAAAAGCGCTCAGGTCTGCCCGAGTCCGCCGCCATCATCGAAGGGAGTAGGGTAGAGGTGTTGGTGGTAAATACCGTATGTTCTGGACATAATTCTCCAAACTGTGCCCACACTTTTTGCTTCAGCGGCAAATCTTCAGGAACCGATTCGTTCACAAAGTCGGCGTTTTGGGCAGCTAGTGCGGCATCGGTTGTAAAACGGAGTCGTAGTTGAGCCGCTTCGGCTTGAGTTTCTGTATAGAGGTTTCGCTTTACCAAATCGGCTAAAATGTTTGTTTGGGTTGCCTTAGCTTGTGCGAGGTTCTTCTCAGCGATATCGTAGAGGGTAGTTTCAAAGCCACTGAGGGCAGCCTGTAGCCCCACGCGAAGCCCCAACGTTCCACTGCCCAACACAAGAAAATGGCGAATCTCGGAAAATTGTATTGCATTCATAAGGTAAGGTAGAAAGTTAAAGTCAGTTTTACTAAACTAACAGATACTCAACAATTTTACGAACAGTAGGGGAGAGGCAAAAAGAGAAATGGGTATTGGCAGCTTCGCTACGCTTGTTCCCTGCTGTAGAACAGCATGAGCGATTTTATAGAAATACCATCCTGAAAAAATGCGCAAGTATTAACTTTTGCTTGCATCAAATGGATGAAAAACGTTTTACCATAGAAGTTAAGAAAACCCTCCACGCTAATACATGTTAAGATTCGCTGTGGGGCTTCACAGGGTGAGTCGTAACGATTTTAAATAAAAATAACAATCGTTTCGTTATATGTAACTTTTATACATTTTTATTTTTTCGTTACAAAGTTTCTTGCATTTTTTTTACCATGCTTGGTGCTTCCCCCAACGACGGCGAGGGAATGTTTTCTAGTATTTGCATCAACTATTAACTTTAGTACTAACTTGACCGCAATTCAATTGCTACAAAACTCAAGTATCCGTATTACACTAGCTCTCAAATGCGGAGGAAGGGGATTGCTCAGTAATAATCAAAAAAAATATCAAATAAATACTTGACTATCAGTTTACTAAAATACCAAGTAACCAAAAATCTATCTGCTATTTAAAGGCGTTCCACCAAGGGTAGGTAGGGGTTTCGGCGTTCAGTTGGTAGGTTCTTCCTATTTCGGGGAGCATGAAACCTACACCTAATTTATTGGCTTGGGCGATCATACGCTCGGGCGATTCGTACCATGGGTGAAATGCCAAGGGAAATTTACCCCAATGGATGGGCATCATCAGCTGGGCTTGTACGTCGGCAGCAGCTTGGGCAGTTTCTTCAGGCATCATGTGGATTACCTGCCATTGTTCGTTGTATTGTCCGCATTCTACCATCGCAAAATCGAAGGGACCGTAACGCTCTCCTATTTTTTTAAATTCAGGAGTGTAGCCCGAGTCGCCGCTAAAGAATACACGCTTGCTTTTCCCAAGGAAACTCCACGAAGCCCACAAGGTACTATTTCGATTGCTGAGCCCTCTGCCCGAAAAATGCCGCGAGGGCGTACAAGCTAAGGTAATATGTTCGGAAAACGAGGTTTCTTCCCACCACTGCATTTCTACAATTTCTTCTTGCGGGATGCCCCAGGCTTGCAAGTGTGCTGCTACGCCTAACGGCACATAGTACTTGTGCACTCGTTCTTTGAGTTGAAGGATGGTTTCGTAGTCGAGGTGGTCGTAGTGGTCGTGCGAGATGACGACGGCATCTACTTTGGGTAATTGTGCGGGCGTCATGTAATGGGAAAAATCAAACCGTTTAGGTCCTAAAAACGAAAACATAGAAGCACGTTCGCTAAAAATAGGGTCAATCAGGAAAGTGGCGCTATCCATTTGCAATAAAATACTTGAATGCCCAAACCAAGTAATGCCTATCGTTTCTGAAGGTAGGGCTGCTGTGTCTTCAGGAACAAACGGGTGAACTTGTAGGGGTTTATCGGGCGAGATAGCCCCTTCTCCTTTTAAAGAGCGCCAAAGCAACGGCAACATTTTACCGGCAGACATACTCATGTGCGTCGGGATTGTATTGCGAAATGTCCCTTCTTTGTAGTGGGGAAAGGCTTCCATACGTTGGCGCGTATCTTCCGAAGGCGAGCCGCCTAATTGCGGCGCAAAGTTGAAGTACAAGGTAGTAGCAATGGCTACAAAAAGCACGGTTGAAAGAGTAAAAAGCATAAGCATTTTAAAAAATTTTCGAATAATTTTCATGTACTTGTAATTAATAAACGTGGGGTTTGGCACTATTAGAATGAAACCCCCTTTCGCATAAACTGTTTTTGGCGTAACTGCTTGCTGGCAAACGTTGCCCATTGCCATGCTGCCAATATGAAGGTAAACGGCATAACTTGGTAGGCAAATCTACCTTCCCAATCGGCAAATGTAGCGGCTACGATGCCCCATTGCACACATGTTACCGCTAGGGCTAGCTGCTGTAAAGGGTGCCACCGTTTCTGGAAAAGGGTAGCGATGGCACTCCCGTGGATAGTTACCATAAACACCCCTACAGCAATGTTATGCCACATGGAAAAATAAGGGCGGATGCCCGATAACTCTAGGATGAGCCGCATTGCCGCGAGGCGTCCTACTTCCCAAATGGCAAACACACTCTGCTGTGAGATACCCGCCCAGTTCGGTACCCAATGCCATTGCCAATAGCCCCACACAAGTGTACCATATTGCCAATGTACGAAGCTCTGTTGGGCAATCATTTGGCGTGTAAAGGGCACAAGGAGTACGCCCCCTAAACATACCATTGCAATTAGCAGACTCCCAATTCGTTGTTGTCGGCTACGAAGCAAGTAGGGCTGTAACTGCCACAGTAATTGGATGCCAAAAATGCCCCAGCCGTTGGGGCGCAATCCTGCCAAAACAACGCTAAATAGCCATGAAGCTACCTGCATTTTGTACGATTGCCGCCCATGTAACAAGGCATACCCCCAGCCTACGCTCAAAGAGAGGTAAAGCGATTCGGTCATCAGCGTAGTATTCCACTTCCAAAGGTTATAAAACAAAATCCACCACAATAGAGGGAGCAAAGCCCAAGAGCCTATGTAAGGTTGTAACATACGATACACCCCCCAAAATGCTGCAGTGGAACAGAGAATCTGTAGCAAGGCTACCCCTTGCCATCCTATCATCAATTTTTGGCAAATCGCTAGAAAAAGAATGTAGGTGATGTAATAGTAAGCTATGGGATCTTCCTGCCCCTTTAGCAAAATGTCCGATTGATTGAGGTAGCGCGAAGTATCCACGCTATGCCACACTCCTTCCCACAGAAGCATCGTGAGGTTGAGCAGTAGGTAGCTCGTGGTAAGCGCAATGGCAGTTAGGTGTTTGTGTTTCATTTACCGATAAAATGGGTGGATTCATCGAAAAAGTGGTAAAAATAGGAGAAAGCTGTCATCAATCTTGCTAACAAATAAGGAAATCAACGTTGTAAAAGTGCTATGGAAAAGTCAACTAAACTGCTATACAAAACAGGCATTCCTCGTGGTTTATACGGGTGGATGTTCCTGCCCATTACCGTAACTCTGGTATTTTGGGCACTCGGAATGCATTTAACTGGTGCGGCATTTTATGGTTTGGTTTCGGTAGTAATCTACCTAGCTTCTAACCCAGACTTTTGCCGAATTTTTGTATACGACGATGCTGTAAAAATTATCTACTATCGCCCATTTAACCGAACGCATACTTTCTCGTTAGAAAACTTCCAAAAAGTGCGCTTCCAACGAGGCGAGTTGTTTCACGCGCTTCCGTTTTTGTTCAAACCGGTTCGCTTGAACGATTATGTTGAGTTTATTGCCAATGCTAAGAAAGACCGAAAAATCAGCATTAATGTAAAGTGTAATCGGGATGAGGCTCAGTTGGCAGTGCAAACGGTAAATATGCAAATTGTAAACAATAGTGTGCAATAAGTTTATTTGATTGAATGTATGACGAAAAAGCGTCGGTTTGCAATGAGCCGACGTTTTTTTATTTCTTTTCCTGAAAGCCCTCCTATCTCTCCTACAAGTTGTTAAGAAAAAGATTTTTCTCTGTTTCTGAGCCATGTGCCGTTTTTCTGTTCATTATACAGTAGTTTCGTTTCTGACCACAAAAAAGAAACGTATCAAGAAAAACCTTTAGCCTTCTAAGCATTGGCAGATTTTAAGATATGCAGTTAACGCGAAAACAGAAAATTGGGCAATTATTTTTCCCAGCGGCATTCATCCACGATTCCGACGAGGGTGTGGCAGCCATCGAACAACTTATTCAGGAACAGACTGTGGGAGGGCTTACCTTCTTTTACAGCCGCGAGAGTGTAGTTACCAATTTCGACCGAAAGCAGCAGGTTACCCAATATGCAAACAGTGTGGAAATCCTTGCCCAACGAATTGCTCATTACCAGGCGTTAAGCGAGCTCCCTTTGCTCATGAGTATCGATGCCGAGTGGGGATTAGGAATGCGTATTGCCCAACACCCGCCGTTCCCCTATCCGCTTACGTTGAGCGCCACCAACGACGAACATCTGATTTTTGAAGTAGGTAAAGCCATCGCTCAAGAGCTGAGAGCGGTAGGCATTCATATGAATTTAGCGCCGGTGGTCGATGTGAATCTCAACCCCAAAAACCCGGTAATCGGCTATCGCTCGCTGGGCGATCGCCCCGAAAAAGTAGCCCAGTTTGCCAATGCCTATTATGCTGGGATGCAAAGCGAAGGCATCATGGGCTGTTTGAAGCATTTCCCCGGGCATGGCGATACGGCAGTCGATTCGCACATAGGTTTGCCCCTCCTTGAAAAAGAGCGGGCTACCCTGCTTGCCCAAGAAGTTGCTCCTTTCCGAGCGTTGTTGCCTCTTGCCGAGTGTATCATGACTGGGCATTTAGCAGTGCCAGCACTTTCGGGTAATCGGCAGCCGGCTTCGCTATCCCGCGAAATCACTACTAATTTTTTAAAAAAAGAATTGGGTTACACCGGCGCGGTAATGACCGACGCCCTTAACATGCATGCGCTGAAAGGATGGGGAACACCTGCTGAACTGGCATGGCTGGCATTCCGTGCCGGAAACGACATCCTTTCATTTTCTGAGGCAGTTGCTGCAGGAATTGCGCGCATTGATGCCGAAGCCGAAGAAGCTCAGGTAGCAGCCAGCTTTGCCCAGCTTGAAAAGCTACGGCAACAGGTGGTCGCTCACCGAGCAGTGCCCTCGCCTCTACTTCCGCAAGCAAATACACACCACACACTACGCAAAAAGATTGCGCAACGGGCAATTACTGTACTACACGGGCAACCCGTTTCTGAGTTTAAGGGCGCAAACACCTTCTTTATTCAATGCTTTAAGCAGGAATTTTCAGCGCACTTTTGCCCCACTACCCGAGTAAAGTTTCTTTTGAACCAACCTACAGAACTCCCTGTTCTCATGGAGCAACTACAGCCCCATCAGCAAGTTTTGCTAAGTGTGTATGTACCCTCTGTGAAGCCTGCGAATCAGTTCGAACTACCTAGTTGGTTTGTCTCGTTTCTTTCAGAAATTACCCGTCAAAAAGAAGTACTTTTATATGTTTTTGGCAATCCGTACGCAGCCAGCATTTTGCCCTATGTGCAAGCGGCTCAGTGTGTATGGGGTTACCAAGATTTACCCGAGTTTGAAGCTGCCGCCTGCGATTTCTTACAGCAAGCGCAGCAAGCTACAGGTGTTTTCCCTATAAACCATATCGTATGAATTCAGCTATTTTACATTCGTGGGAAACCAACGCTGCCGAATGGATTGCAACCTTGCAACAAGCCGCCATAGCCTCGCGGCGCGTTACCAACCCTGCTATCGTTGAGGCTATCTTGCAACATCGACCTACTTCGGTGTGCGATATAGGCTGTGGAGAAGGATGGCTCACGCGAACGTTAGCTGCAAAAGGAATCGATACTGTGGGGGTTGATGGCACACCGGCACTCGTAGTACATGCGCAACAAACAAGCAGCGAGCCTTATCACGTTCTTAGTTATGAGGAAATCATAGAAGGAGCGCCCCTGCCGCAAGCGCCTTTTGAAGCTGCGGTTTTCAATTTTTGCCTTTATCAGGAAGAAGAAACGCCGCTTTTGCTCAAAGCGGTTGCACAACAATTAAAAGGGAAGGCACTAGTATTTATCCAAACCCTGCACCCATTTGCCTTTGCTCAACAAACTGAAATTCCCTACAAAAACCAGTGGTTTTCCAATGCTTGGCAAGGGCTTTCGGGTAGTTTTACCGACCCACATGCTTGGTACTTTCGCACAATGGGTGGCTGGATGCAAGCGCTGGAACAAGCCGGACTGCGCCTCTTGAACTTGCTAGAACCCCTGGCAGAAGAGGGGGAACGCCCGGTTTCCACAATTTTTATTGCACAACCGAATACTACAATAATCCATGAAAATGTATAAAGTGATAGGGTTGATGTCGGGGACTTCGCTCGATGGGCTGGATATGGCACATTGCACCTTTTGGCAAGAAGATGGCACATGGCAGTTTCGCATTGATTGTGCCGAAAGTATCGCCTATGATGCCGCTTTGCAGAAACGCTTGCAAGAAGCTGTGCACTTTTCAGCCGAATCGCTCCTGTTATTCCACAATGAGTTTGGACGGTATATGGGCAAACATGCTCAAAACTTTATAACAAAGTACAACCTCGATCCTGATTTTGTAGCAAGCCATGGGCATACGATTTTCCACCAGCCGGAAAAATCGTTTACCTACCAAATGGGTTCTGGGCACGAGTTAGCGCGTGTGCTCAATCTACCGGTAGTTTGCGATTTCCGTTCGTACGATGTAGCCTTAGGTGGGCAAGGAGCCCCCCTCGTTCCCATTGGCGATGCATTGTTATTCCCTCATTTTGATTTTTGCTTGAATTTAGGAGGAATAGCCAACGTTTCTTTCAATTTGGAGGGGCAACGTATAGCGTTCGACATCGCCCCAATGAACATGCTACTCAATCCTTTGGCAGCTCAGTTAGGCGTTCCTTACGACGAAGGAGGCGCACTAGCTAGGCAGGGTACGCTCAACTCAGCATTGTTCGAAGCGCTCAACGCCCTATCGTTTTACCAAGCTCCTTTTCCCAAATCACTCGGCTACGAGTGGTTTCAGCAAAGCGTTTTACCCCTAGTAGAAGCGAGTGAGGTTACTGTGCACGATAAACTTTGTACCGCAGTGCACCATGTGGCGCATCAAATTGCAAAAAGCGTATCGGCGGCAAGGCTTTCAGCAGGGCGGCTGATGGCTACCGGAGGCGGGGCTAAAAATCAGTTTTTCATAGAAACCTTACAGGAATATGTGGGGGTAAATATGGAAGTGGTAGTTCCTGAAGCAACTATCGTAGATTTTAAAGAAGCGATGGTATTTGCATTGATGGGGGTATTGCG
>CAYMYI010000021.1:27368-33497 GCA_964394585.1 uncultured Roseobacteraceae bacterium | reverse complement strand
ATTGCGCTGGCGAAATGAAGTTAACATTCTGCATACGGTAACAGGCGCAAGGTGCAGTACTTCTGCGGGAATACTCTACTATCCCTAAAGTCTTAAAAAAAATCGAGATAAATACTAAACATATTATGGAGTGTATTGATTTTATCTACAACTTACTTATCAATAAAACAAGCATATAATGCACTCAAACTTCATTGCCTTCACCATGATTCTATTACGGATAGATGCCCCGATACTAAGTTCTTTATTGATCATTTTTGGGCTATCGGTATTTTTCATTTTGGTACTACGGAGGCTGAAGCTACCTTCAGTGATAGGCTTTTTATTAGCCGGAGCAATGTGTGGTACCAATGGCATCAACCTACACGATTACATTACCTACCTACCCGATACGCTCGCTAACCCTCTACTTCAGTTTTTGCCCATGCATATTGCCCCGCCTGAAGAAGAGGTGGAAATTTTGGCGGAAATAGGGGTGATTTTGTTGCTGTTTACCATCGGGTTGGAGTTTTCCATTTCCAATCTTATCCGCTTAAAAAAGGCGGTACTTTTGGGGGGCTCGCTGCAAGTGATTGTTACGATTGTCTTGTTCATGCTCATCACTTATTTTTCTTCGTACGACTATTGGCCCATTGCTATTTTCATGGGTTTTTTGTTTGCGCTAAGCAGCACAGCCATTGTGTTAAAGTTGCTGCAAGAGAATGGAGATATCAACAAACCCTATGGGCAAATTATTTTGGCAATCCTGATTTTTCAGGATGTTGCCGTAGTGCCTATGATGCTCGTACTTCCCATGCTTGCCAGCGGCGATATGGCAGCACTTCCTTTTGAAGTCGGCTTTCTGTTGGTAAAACTCATCATCCTGATTGCCTTTGTGTATATGCTCGCTAAGTATGTAATGCCGTATCTGTTGTTTCAGATTGTAAAAGCCCAAAGCAAAGACTTGTTTGTGGTGAGTGTGGTTGCCATTTGCTTTGTGATTGCCTTCCTTACCGATTTGGTAGGGCTATCGTTAGCATTGGGCGCTTTTTTAGCTGGGCTTATTATTTCCGAATCGCGGTTTAGCCACCAAGTGGTAGGGGCGGTTATCTATTTTAAAGAACTGTTTACCAGCATATTCTTTGTTTCGATAGGGCTCATGCTCGATCTTATCTTCCTGCGACTTAATTGGCACATTATCATTGGTTTTACCTTGTTAGTGATTTTCTTAAAAGCGCTTGTAGGAATTGGGGTGGCGTTGCTGCTAAACCGTAATCCGCTTACAGTAATTGGCGTTGCCATCGGTATTGCCCAAATCGGTGAGTTTTCGTTCATTTTGTCTAAAATGGGGGAAGATGTAGGCATTATGCCTATTGAAATTTACCAGTACTTCTTGGCGATTGCCATCTTCACGATGATTTTTTCGCCGATTCTCATCCATTATTTAGATGCTATTTTGAAAAGTTTAAGTACATCGCGGTTTTTGCCCGTCGCATGGCAGAAGCGATTGCGAGGACTTCCTGGTAAATCGTCGGTTTATAACATTGAAGTGGACTCGCTGCGCGATCATATCGTGATTGTTGGCGGCAACCTTACTACCCATACACTCGCCTTTGGCGCACGTTCGATGAATATCCCCTACGTAATTATTGAACAAGACCCAGAACTTGTAGAGCGCGAAAGCAAACGCGGGGAGCCCATCATTTATGGAGATGCTACCAACGAAGAAGTACTGCGGCATGCACATATCCAGACCTGTAACTTGGTAGTGATTGCCTCTACACACATTAGCGATGTAGATGTATGCCTTTCGGCGATTAAGCAAGTTAACCCGAATGCCTTTGTGATTACGCGCTCGCACTCCTCGTTAGAAGCGGAATACTTACAAAAGCATGGCGCCGATGTCGCCGTTTCAGACGAAGTGCAATCGAACATGGAAATTTTAATCAGCGTGCTCGACCATCTACATCTACCCACTCAGCAGGCATATCAGTTTGCAGAGTACATTCGGCAAGAGTCGCTTCAAGAAGCCGAAGAAGAAGCCTCTCAACGCGATATAATCCGGAATAAATTCTTTTTGCATCGGTGGGTAGATTGGGTAACTCGGTGGTATTAAAAAAGCCGAAGCGGGTGGGCTTCGGCTCATCTCTTTCAATATGTTCTGAAAAGCTTACTGATAGTATAACTCAAAAAGCTGAATTAAATCTTCTTCTTTCTTAGGGTTGAGTTTTTCTTTCTTTGCCTTGCTTTTGAAGTCTTCGTCGAACACTTCAGTGAAAATGGCATTTTTCCCATTTGGAAGAGGCATTACGTTGCCATCTTTCATAAAGTACAACGAGGTGCGTAATGGAGAAAACTTAGCAGGGTTTCCACCTTGGTAGCCATTTCCTTGTGTAGCAGCAACATACTCTATCTGCTCGCGGCGCAAGAGCTGTACCCCTTCTTCGTTTTGCCACAGAAGGCGTGCAAAGCCTGTTTTTCCATCGGGATATTTTACAGGCACATACGTGGCGTAATCGCCCATCACTACTACATACTCTGGGTTGTAGTTTAAGTTCATAATGCTTTCGTTGGGAAGCTGCACTTGCATTTTTTCGTTGTATGCATCGTAGCGAACGGAGTAGTCTTTATCATCGGTTCCAATTTTCGCTTGTATAAAAGTAGAGTTTACATAAGGAGAGCCCTGGATGTCATCATACGAAGCTGCACTTGCTGAAGATAGGCGTATGTACAAGTTTTGGCTGCCTTCAAGGCCTACATCGCCTACCTGTGCTTGTGCGTAAATCCCTAGAAATACTAAAAAAGTTGATAAAAGAATCGGTTTCATAGCGGTTGTTTTTACATTAAAGTTGATGAATTATTTCCTATCAAAGTTCTGAAATTTTAATAAAAAAGAAATGACCTACACCGTAAGTGTTGTAGGTCATTCAGAAAAGGAGGGCAATGTGTTATTCGGAACGTAGCGATTTGACGGGGTTTACACTAGCGGCTCGTAGGGTTTGGTAGCTCATGGTGAGCCAGGCAATCAAGAAGGCACTCCCTCCGGAAATTAGGAAGATGATTGGGCGGATATCGGTACGGTAGGCAAAATCAGTAAGCCATTGCTCCATCATATACCAGGCAATAGGCACCGAAATAACAAACGCAATCACTACTAAGCGGGCAAACTCTTTCGAGAGTAACATCACAATCCCCGAAACGGAAGCGCCGAGAACCTTCCGCACACCAATTTCCTTGGAACGCTGCTCGGAGGTGAAGGCAGCCAACCCAAAAAGCCCTAAACAAGCAGTAAAAATGGCAAGCCCGGCGAAAATGCCAAAAATTTCTCCTACTTTCATTTCGGCTTTGTACAATGCTTTAAAGGTATCGTCCATAAAGTCGTAGGTGAAAGGCTGCCCGGGGGCAATTTTTTCCCACATACTGCGGGTGTATGCTAGCACCGCTGCCGTATTTTGGGCTTTAGTTCGTATCGAAACGCGTCCGGTGTTGTTTTGCAAGCGGATTACCGAAGGGCGAATGTTTTCGCGCAACGAAGCAGCGTGGAAATCTTTCACCACCCCAATCACCTCGTATACTTCGTGGGCTCCTTCCTCGCTAGTGAATGTCCCAATTTGTTGCCCAATAGGCTCATCCCATCCAAAATGTTTTACAGCGGCTTCGTTCACAATGATGGCACTAGAATCGGTCCCAAACTGTTCGTCAAAGTTGCGCCCTGCTGCCATCTTCATTCCAAACGTTTCTATGTAATCGTAATCTACGTTGAATTCCCGTAATACAGTGGTTTGTTCGGTAGAGGGGTCGTCGCCTGGGAAATATGCATTATTGTTTTCAGAACCTCCAATGGGCGTAAACGATGTAATCGAAACCTTCTCAATATTTGGGTTGCGCAATAGCTCTGTTTTAAACGATTCTAACTGCTCGCGTTCCAACACATAGGTGTCTTGCAATACCAAAACCTGCTCTTTGTTAAACCCTAGATTTTTGTTTTGTACGTATTGAAGCTGATCGAACACGACCAACGTTCCCACAATCAGTATAATTGAAATACAGAACTGAAAAACGACTAATACGCTGCGAAAAGTGCTGCTTTTAGCTCCTGTATTAAGTTTGCCTTTCAAGACGGCAATGGGCTGGAACGCCGAAAGGAAAAACGCCGGATAGCTACCAGCCAATAGCCCTACTACAATCGCGCCGAGTAGCAACAAGGGGAGTATCCATAAGTTCTCAAGTAATGAAAAGTGAATAGTTTTTCCTGCAAATTCGCTAAACGGATTTAGCAACAACCATCCGCATAGCGTAGCGATGGTAAATGCAATGAAACTTACTAAGGTAGATTCTGCGATAAACTGCCCGATGAGCTGGCGTTTCAACGAACCCATCACTTTGCGAACGCCCACTTCTTTTGCACGGTTTGCCGAGCGTGCCGTAGAAAGATTCATAAAATTAATGCAGGCAATCAGCAAGATAAACAAGGCGATTGCCGAGAAAATATACACATATTTTATATCGCCATTGGGGGCAAGCTCGCCATCTAAATTTGAATGTAAGTGGATATCGAGCACAGGCTGTAAGGCAATGGCAATCCCGTTGCCATTTTGCTGAAACTCTTCCCAGCTCACCCCTACAAATCGCTCAATTTCAGGCCCAATGTACTTTTGGATCATGCCAGGGAATTTTTCTTCTACAGAAGCGGGCGTAGTACCTTCTTTCAGGCGTACATATGTATGAAAATTGAAACTGAGCCAGAACTCTTGCTTGCTCTCTTCTAACGATTCCATTGAAAGCAATAGGTCAAAATCGAAGTGGGTATTCGAGGAAATATTTTCGTATACACCTGTTACAGTGCAATCGTAATAATTGGCAATTTTGATAGGTTTCCCCATGGGGTTTTCGTTCCCGAAGTACTTTGTGGCAAGCCGCTCAGAAATCACAACCTTATTAGGCCCTTTCAGCGCTGTTTCAGGATTCCCCTGTAGTAGTGGGACTCCAAACATGGCAAAGAAGTTCGAGTCAGCGTAAATCGCCTGATTTTCTCGGAAGCTTTTCACGCCTTCGTTGGGGTCGTCGTACCGCACGAGGAATCCCCCTTGGTCTCTAAACCGAAACGATTGCTCTACCTCGGGAAAGTCGGCAACTAGGGCAGCCGCTGCTGGTGCACACATGAGCGGAGCGTTAAATTCAGCACCTCCAAACTGGGCATCTACGGTTAAGCGGTAGAGGCGGTCGGCGTGTGGGTGGTGGCGATCGTAGCGCAGCTCATCGGCAACATAAGCAACAATTAGTAGACAACAGGTAATGCCAATGGCTAACCCGAAGATGTTGAGAAACGAATAAAATTTGTGTTTCAAGATGTTGCGCAGCGCTACTGTAAAATAATTTTTGATCATGGGTTTAGGGTTTAAGATGGATAAAGTGTTATGATTCATGATTTTTTTCAGGAAAACTCTTTTCATTTTCCGCAGTGTAACGTCTGATGCCGCTAGAGGCAATCGGGTTACAAAGAATCTTTATTTTGTTATCTTTGATAAGATGCACAAGGCTTTCAGTGCGTTGTATCCCCCCTTATCCATTTTTATGAATATTTGAATTGAAAAAAAGAGAGTATGCCTAACCAAGAACCCCATCCTCCCTTTCGCTACGAAGAAGCCATTGCCGAACTACATGCAATCCAACAAGCCTTAGAAAACGGAGAAGTCCTCATTAGCGAAATGCAAAACAGCGTGCAACGCGCTACCGAGCTGATGCAACAGTGCAAAGCCATGTTGCGCACTACCGAAGAGGAAGTCAGCAAAATGCTCCACAACTCCGAAGAAGCGTGAGCAGGCGTTTGCATCAATACGAAACGCACTCTGAATTGTACCAAAATCTATGTGCTTTGAGGATTCACTCGCTTAGCGTTTCCTGTTTTTGAGGGTTTATCGAACCTCTGTTCCCCCAATCGCAGCGGCAAACTGCTTTATTAGTTTTGAGTATAGTTCAATAAGGGGTATCATTCTGAAAACCAATTATTTTGCTTTAAATTATAGAAACAATGAGACGGATTCTCCTAATAGTTATTTTGTCGTTTGTGATGCACGTTGCCTCAGGGCAGACGACTGTGGTTTTCAATGTGGCAGAGGTTCCTACCAATGGGGCTGCTAAAATTGGTGT
>CAYMYI010000021.1:0-27354 GCA_964394585.1 uncultured Roseobacteraceae bacterium | reverse complement strand
CTGGGAAAATACTTTCTACTTAACCCCCACAGAGGGGCAGTATGCAGGAACGCTTTCGTTTGATAGCAGCCTGACGTTTTTTGAATATAAATATGTGCTTGAAGATCAGAACGGCAAGGTAACTTATGAGTTAGATGGGCAAGAAAATCGGCTTGGTATCTTCGTAACAACACCAAAGCTTACCCTAACAGATACTTGGGATGTTCAGCCTGAGTACGATGTTCAAAACCTACCGTTAATTCCTGCTGAACAACTGAAAGAAGACGGGGAAATTTTGGGTAAGGCACTTTGGGAACTGCATCCGGGGGTAGAACGCTATCAAGATAGCGCTGCGTACTTTTCAAACCTCAAACAGCTAATGCTTGCGTTTAATAAGCCCCGTAGTTATGCCGAGGCGTACAAAGAAATCTCAGCGTTTGTTGCCACCATTCAATGTGGGCACACCTTCGCCAGTCCCTTTAACCAAACAGGGTTTATCAACACCATTATCTTAAACCAACAAGATAAATTACCATTTGGAATCGAATGGCTGCAACGCCGTCTTTTTATCACAAAAAATGCCACAGAGAATACTACGTTTGACACTTGCACAGAGATTTTAGCAATCAATGGTGTTCCGATTAACACCTTGGCGGATAGTTTACTAGCGCTTACCAAAGGGGATGGCACGAACAACGCTAAGCGATTTAGCGACTTAAACGTAATAGGCTATGATTATTACGAAATGTTCGATATCTATTTCCCATTGATTATCCCCCCTAAAAATGGGGTTTACGAACTTACCATAGTAGCACCCAATGGCGAAACTAAGAACGAAAAGGTGGCGGCAGTCAAGAGAAGGGAACGAAATAAAATCCTCCAAACTAGATACAGTTCCATACCGAGTTCTATTGAAGAAACATGGGAATATAAACTATTGGATGATAACATAGCATACTTAAAGCTAGGGACATTTGCTGTATGGAACTTTAAAATTGATTGGAAAAAGTTTCTGAAAGATGCCTTTAAGGAATTTGACAAAGCAAAAGCCACCAAACTAATTATCGATGTTAGAGGAAATGAAGGGGGCGCCGATGAGGTTTTAGAAGAACTTCAGAAATACATTCAAAAAGATGATTGCACTACAGACAATTTCGAAGAAAGGTTACGGTACGTAAACGTATCGGAAGCACTGCAACCCTACATTTTTACTTGGGATAAGAGTATATTCGATTTCAGCGGTAGAGTTAGAAAGAATCCGGATGGATCCTACAGCTTTTCGAATGGAAATACAAAAACCACGCTTTATGAGGGTAGTAAAAAAGCATTCGAAGGCGAAATTAGTCTTTTGGTAAATGCGGCGAATAGTTCTGCGACCTTTTACCTAGCAAAGTTTTTTAAAGAGTGCAGCATTGGAAAAGTAGTGGGCGAAACCACTGGTGGTAGTAAAAAGGGCATTAATGGGGGGAATGTTCTTTTTCTTAGGCTACCACATTCTAAGGTTGAAGTAGATATACCTGTTTTTGGGCAGTTTAACGATGCTGCAATGGCTGGAGGTATTGAGCCGGATATCCGCATTGAGAGAACGCTCGAGGATTTGAAGAACAGAACCGATGGACAGCTCAGCCGACTCATCACCCTGCTAAAGGAATAAAAGAAAAAGGAATGGGTCATCCTGAAAAGTGTATAAGCATTTATTCTGGATGACCACGGCTCCTTACATAATTCTAAATTCTTCCTTAGCTCAGAACCCTTTCACCAATCCGATATTGAGCCGGCCTGCGTTGCCTAACTGATTGCCGTGTAGCGATTCAGCAACAGGTTGCTGAAAGGCTAGCTGTACAGTCCACTTTTCGAGGTTGAAGTCAAGAGCAAAGTTGGCAAACCACGAAGTACCGCCCGTAAGCTGTTGTACCTGGTTCTGGTAGTGGTCGTAGCTTGCACGCTCCATATATGCCCCTAGGCGGGGCACAATCGCTATGTTACCCATAAAAAATTGCTGAAACACATCGGCACTGGCATTAAAGCTATTGGCAAAATCGTAGCCGTGCTGTCCGTTTCCACTCAGTTGGTAGTTTACAGCGCACAAAAAACCTGTATTCCGATAGCTGGCAAGGTAATTCGCTCGGAAAACCCATCCCCAAGCCCCCGTGCCGGGTTGCACGACGGGGTCGTGTAGTGTGCCATCTGATCCTGTTTGTTGGTACTGCCCGGTGGGTAACCGCACGGCAAACCCAGGGCGAAAAATGTGTTTCCATTTTCCGTTACTCTTCATAAAAATATAGTCGGCAGCTAGCATTAGGTCGCCCCAACCTTCTATGCGTAAAGTAGTATCCGTTTCTGGGTTAGGGAATTGCATGATGCGCTCGTAGTACACCACGTTTTGCTCATAGGGCAAAATAAATTGAACATTGATTTTCTCTTTCCAAGTGAAATTGCCGCGTAGCTCATACGAAGTGTACGTTTCGAAATCAGCAGGCGACTTATCGGCATACATGCCGTTGGCTTCAGGCTCATGCCCCATGCGCGCATTGGTAGGCAAACGGAAATTATGTCGGTTGTCTAGGTGGGCATAGCCATTGAATGCTCGGTACCGATAGAAAAAACCAATAAAACTGCGGTTGTTCAAACTAGTATATTCATAAATATTGCAGCCATCGCAGGCGTAATTTTGCGATACAAAGGCAAAGAGAGTCCCGAAAAGCAGTATATATTTTTTCATTTAAAAAGGATTTGAAAATTGAGGATTTTGTATGAAAGTAGAATCTGTAAGGGTATGTAAAAAGGCGATAAGATCTTGCTGTTCTTGTTGGGTGAGCGAGAGTCCTAACTGTCCATCTTCCTGCCGAAATACCGGTGCAAGGGTGGGCGAGTCGTACATTCCGTTCGTATAGTGCTGTAGCACTTCTTCGATGGTGGCAAACCTGCCATCGTGCATGTACGGTGCAGTGAGCATCACATTGCGCAACGTAGGTGTTTTATACTTGCCCATATCGGTAGGGTCGAGCGTAATCCGAAAGCGCCCTTGGAATATGCCCTCAAAACCATCAGGGAAGGAGGCGTTTAATCCATTGTTATGGAAGGCGTGGTCAGTAAAAAAATCGCTGGAGTGGCAAGAGGCGCATTTTTGTTGAAATACGGTCATCCCACGTAATTCTGGTTCGGCAAGAGTGGCTTCGTTGCGGCGGTAGCGGTCGTAACGGCTATCATCCGAAATGAGCGTCCGCTGAAATTGCGCCAGAGCTCTTGCTACAAACGCCACATGAATGGTATCAATGCCGAATGCCCGCTGAAACCGTTGGGGGTAATCGTAGCGCGTTTTTAAGATTTCCACCAATTGCTCCAAATCCATCGCCATCTCGTCTGGGTGTGTGAGGGGCGCAAACGTAAGCGATTCTAAATCGGTTGCACCTCCTTCCCAAAACAAGCCGTTTTCGTGCCAAGCGAGGTTGGTCAAGGTAGGAGCATGGCGCAACAGTGGTTTTCCAGAAACGCCTTTTGCACTCAATGCTTCGCCATCGGTAAACGCAATGGTTTGTTGGTGGCAACTTGCACACGAGATTACGCCGTTTGCCGACAGTGCCGGATCATAAAACAGCCGTCTGCCCAATTCGATACCCTCGGCGGTGAGTGGGTTTCTTTCAGGAGAAGGGATATCTGAAGCAAAATATGGTGGCACCACCGAGGGCGGTACCACCGTTTCTGTTTCAGTAGAACAAGCCACTACTCCCCATAAAAAAACGATGCTAAAAAGGGTGTTTTTCATGGGATACATGCATTTATTAAATGCCTTCTGCGTGGTGTAGCATAAACATTTGTGCATAGTTATCTGCTACTTGTGCAGCCTTATCGGCAGGGCCTACCATAATACCTGTGAACGTGCCTTCAGCGAAGTTTAACCCAATTTCGTTGAATTGAATTCCCTGAAATACGCGGTCTGCCATTACTTCAAAATGTACCATACTACTGCCATTGCCCGAAATAGTAATAGGCTGAGCAAATATGTGCTCAACAACTTTGTAATTAGCATTTGTACCCACGTGCAGTTTGAAAGGAACTTGGCTACCGAGCGTAGTATTGGTATACGTACCTTCCCAATTGATGAACTTATAGCCCGAATTCCAGCCCCAATCCATTCCTATACCGGCTTTTAGTTCTCCTTTTTCAAAGGTATCGGTACTAGAGTTGGTGGCTTCATCAACGCCTACGGCAAACTTAATTCCGATGTATGTTCCTCCTGGAACCTCCGATACCTGAATCATCTCCCGCTTTTCTCCATCGGCGGGTTGCCCCATAAAATAATATGAATCGGGCACGAGGTATTCGGTACCATCGTCTTGTATCAAAATCACATTACTAAGAATGTATCGAAACTGAGAAAAAATTACTTGCTCGCCTTCGGGGGTGGTATACTCAGTGCCTAACGTTAAGCTTTGGTCTCCAAACTTACTTTCAAACATAAGGCTTAGTTCGCCATTGGGCAGGGGTGAGCTGTCGTTATCATCGCTACAAGCAGAAAATAAAAGTGCGCAAAAAATAAAAAAGGCAGAAAAATTTAGATTCTTTAAATTCATGACATTTAGATTTTAAAATTGAATAAAAAAACAAAAGATGATGGTTGAAGGAATCAGAACGGTAAAACGTTAATGGTTTTTTGTTAATCGACGACAGTCTCGTTTAACCGAAACATGTTGTTGGCGTAGTTATCGGCAACATTGCGAGAGATAGCCTCGAACATCACCACGTTGTGCTCTTCTAAGTCGATGTCGGTTGGGTTGGTAAATATCTCCGATACTTCGGCATTCAATGCTATTCGAACCCTGCCACCGGCTGTGAGCGACAGGTTGTTTGCCCCGTTTTCTGCAAGGGGAAACTTCAAGATTCGGTAGTTGGCATCGCTCCCTATATGATAGACCAGACCACGTGTTTCGCTGCCATCGGCGGGGTAAAAGCTGCCTTCTAACAATAAAAACTTGTACCCTGTGTTCCAATCCCATACCATGTTGTTCGAGGGGTCCAAATCGCCGACATTATCGAGCGAGTAGTTCTTGGCGTTATCTACTCCAATGGCAAATTCAAGTTCGTTGTACGTGCCAGCTGGAATTCCCGGAATCGAAATGGAAAACACATGGTTGGTTTCTGTAGGCTGCACTAGGTAATAGCCTTCCGGTACGTGGTAAAACGCCCCAGTACTTTTGTTACGCAACTTTACATTGCTTACATAGTATTTAAATTCTTGAATGTCGTATTCATTTCCTACGGCATTTTTGTATCGCTTTGTATTAAAAATAATGGGTGAATTATCTACTAAATGCGCGATGGAAATTTCAAGGGAAGCATTGGGTAGCGCTTCGTTGTCGTCGTCGCAAGCGGCAGAAAAAACCGCTATAAAAACAAATAAAAAAAGATGTATTCTTCGCATGTTTTTTATCAATTAAAAGGATTGGAAAATTTTTCATTTTGAATGAAAGAAGAATCGGTAAGCATGTGTAGGAAAGAAAGAATCGCTTCCTTTTCGCGTGTGGTGAGGTGTAGTTTAATCGGTTCGCCGGGAATCACGATTTCGTTACTAGCCTCAATAATCAGTGGATCGAGCGTTTCGCTTCGCTGAATGTGTTGGTCATAGTGTTCTAGTACTTCTTCTAAGGTAGCAAACCTGCCGTCGTGCATGTACGGTGCCGTTAAGGCGATATTGCGCAGGGTAGGCGCTTTGAATTTCCCCCTATCAAATGCATTGCCGGTAACTTTTGCCAAGCCGGGTTTTAGGTTTTCGTCGGTATCGAGCCCGTTGTTATGAAAGCCCTGAAACCCGTTCAAATCGCCCGAGGTGAGCGCACCCAAGTGGCAGTCGCCGCAGTTGCCCCCCCGCAAGCCAATTTCGGCAATCGGATGCGTTTGAAATAGCGTAATTCCTTCCATTTCGAGCTCGGTAGGCTGGTACTCGCCTCGTAGGTAGCGGTCGTACTTAGAGTCGGCAGAAATGAGCGTTCGCTGAAATTGCGCTAAGGCTTTTCCAATATTCGTTGCGGTGATGGAATCGCTGCCGAAAGCGGCAAAAAACCGAGGCGGATATATTTCGGTAGCCTGCAATTTAGCTACGGCATTTTCGAGTGTTTCGTGCATTTCGATGGGATCTTGGATGGGAATGAGTGCCTGTTCTTCGAGCGATACACTGCGGCCATCCCAAAAGAACCGAGGGGTCCATAGCAAATTGGCAAGCGACATCGCATTTTTGGTTCCGTCCAAACCTTCGATGCCTTTGCTGAACCGGTTGCCATCGGTAAACGCTTTGCGCTGCTGGTGGCAACTCCCACACGATTGCGTATTGTCGCCTGAGAGTTTCTTTTCGTAAAACAACATTCTGCCGAGTTCCACGCCTTCTTCGGTAGTGGGGTTATCGGGCGGAATTTCGTAGTTAGATCCAAAATAGTACGGCGTATTGAGCGTAAGCAGGGTAGGGTTATAGGTAGCCTGCGGGGAAAGCGATTCGTTGTTATCGCTACACGCTGCTAACAGAAACAACACCAAACTTACGCTTAAACTCGCCCAAGCGATGGTCTTTTTCATCAGCTAGTCGAAATTTAAGGGTGAAATAAGTCTGTATACTGAGGTTTACATGATTGGAGTATCCCGTAAATTATTAACAAGTCCTGCATGATGGTGAAATAAGTCTGTATACTGAGGTTTACATGATTGGAGGAATATCGTGATTTGACTAATCTTTTTTTGAAGATTTACCAAATCGAACTCCTTCAGACCAAGTAGTTTCGAGTATATAAAACATGAAATGGAACGCGAAAGGTTACCTACGGCTACTTTTAAGTGCCCATAAAGGCTATTTGGCTTTTCAGCCTACTCTACGTAACGGGATAACCGGTTCTATCTTTTCTGAAAAATGGGGGGGTGAAAGGGGCTATTTCCCCAAGTTTGTTGTACTAGGTTTAGGTAGCGCGTTGCGTTCTGCAAGCGATTTTCAGAGGCAGGCATTACCCAAGGAGCAAGCGAGTAGCGCACAAAGTACAAAATGGAAAATTTGAAAGAAGAAGACTCTGATACGGGAGCCGCTTCTTCTTCACCTTCTGGAACTGGCTTTTGGGCTTTGAGTTCTTTGTTGAGGTAGCACCGTGCAAAACAAGAAACTTCAGGTTTATTTTTGTTTACACAATACTTTTGGGTAAGTGCTTCTTTGTTGAGTTGATAATGAAGAACCGTTTTCAATTGAATGGCAAATTGAAAAAGTATAGCGTACATCACGCTTAATGCCATTATTTGTTTTACCGCGGTTTTCATATATACAAATGTAACAATCGGGAAAGGTTTGTTGCAATAGCGTAGTTGGAGTTTAACACAAAGTGGAAATGAGATGTTCCGCTCCGCAGATTAAGGCAATGGCATAAAAAAAGCCACCCTTTTGCAATAGGATGGCTTTCGCTTGTTATAAATCCAACATGTTTAATTCTGTTCCTAGAAAAGTAAGCTAGGATGTGCCATTACGTAAATTACTCTGGCTGCTACTAGCGTGAGAAATAGTACTAAGATGACTTTTTTCTCGGTCCGACTCAGATAGAATGGAAGTCTGAATCTCATAAGCGATAAAATTTGGTGAATAATAAAATTTGCATATCCGTGTATTTGCTTTTACAAATACATTTTAGCTTTCGAAAGCTGTAAAGGTAAACCTGAACGATAACTCTTGCAACTTTTTAAGCTGTTCTTTTTTGTAACACATTGGTTGTCAACATCATTCCTTTTATTTTTTTATGACATAAACACCGATTTTAAGTATGAATCGGATGGTACGATAATCGCATGGCTTCGTTTGAGCAAGCTCTTGAGTTTTGCTATACGGTTTTGCTTCATCACGTTAAAATCACCTTTGATGGTGAGCGTAATATCGGCGGTTTGGGCATGTACCTTAAAATCTTGGAGAATCTCGATTACATCGGGGTGAATGTACTGAGTTTGGGTAACGTCAATTTCCACTTCGCTGCCGTTGGGGATTAGGCTTAGTGCTTGCAAAATGGCTGCTTTGTTAAGAAAGGTTACATTTTCTGCTAATATGATGCGTAGCGGCTGATTGGCGAGCTGTTCTTCCCTAACATTGAACGGAAAACGGTAATTCTCGCGGAGTAATAAAAATACTGATACGACGATTCCTATTACAATTCCTATCAGTAAATCGGTGAATAAAATACCCACAATGGTAACAATGAAGGGGAAGAATTGCTTCCAACCTTGCTGTATCATCTCTTTGAATAAGGCTGGTTGAGCAAGTTTGAACCCTACCACAAATAAAATAGCAGCTAAACTTGAAAGCGGAATTAAGTTTAAGACTTGGGGTATGAGTAGGGCACTCAGTAGAATCAGCACGCCGTGAATAAATGCAGAGGCCTTTGAGCGACCGCCAGACTGAATGTTAGCAGAACTCCGTACGATTACTTGGGTAACAGGCAGCCCGCCAATCAACCCCGATACAATGTTGCCCACCCCTTGGGCAATCAGTTCTCGGTTGGTAGGAGTTACGTGCTTAGCAGGGTCGAGTTTATCGGTGGCTTCTACGCAGAGCAAGGTTTCAAGGCTTGCAACTACCGCAATGGTAAAGCCGATGAGGAGCACGTCCCAAGTGAATATCATGCTCCAATCGGGCGTAGAAAACAAATGAAGCACCCCACCTTCTTCTGCGGGAATGGGAATCCGTACCATTTCGTCGGGGGCAAGGTTGAACAGTTCGGTTTGCTCGAATCCAAGGCTGAAGCCTATCCCTGCTAAAACGACGACCAACGGTCCTTGCACAATTTTAAAAAGCCCTTTTTTCTTCATGAAGGGGCGTTCCCACAATAACAAAATTCCCATAGAAACTAACGTGATGATGACTGCTGCTATGTTGATATCTTGAAACGACACGATCAATTCCGTGAAGGTGTTCTCTCCATCTTGTTGGATAAACTCTTCGAAGCCCTCGGGGATGACATCGTGCCCTACGGCATGAGGGATTTGCTTTAAAATAATGAGTAAACCAATAGCAGCTAGCATCCCTTTAATCACCGAATTGGGGAAAAAGTACCCGATAATTCCTGCTCGCAAAAAAGCGAAAACCAACTGAATGATGCCGCTCAACACTACTGCTGAAAGGAAAATAGCATACCCGCGTTCAGGGTGATATACGCCCTGTTCGTTGGTGCCCAACTGCACGATAGCATCGGCAACAATGACGACCAACCCCGCAGCCGGCCCACTTACACCAACGTGCGAACCGCTGATGGTTGCCACTACAATCCCCCCGACAAACCCCGAAATAATGCCAGCAAACAAGGGGGCTCCGGAGGCTAGGGCGATGGCTAAACACAGGGGGACTGCTACGAGAAATACCACTAAAGCGGCTGGGAAATCGTACTGTAAATTTTTGAAAAAGCTATACTGTCGCATAAAACAAAGTAAAAACTAAGCTAAGCGTTGAAAAAATCGATGAAGTCGACAGGTAGTAAGGCTATGATGCACATATCGTGAGTGATATCTAACTACAATTTACGAAAGGATATTGAGAAAAGAAGAGTTCAGCCAAAGGTTTACCAGTTGTTTTTTGGAGTTAAACCACTGTACGTCCCCCCCCTTTTTGCATATAATTATACCCTGGGTAATATGTTTTGCAACGAAGTTTTTCGCTTGCTTGCTGTGGAACAGAATGGCGGGAGAGGCGTGAGTTTTTCTGAGAGAAGCCCACGGGGTTAGAACCGTGGGCTATGGTTTTATAAAGAATCAGCAATCATTTCGGCAAGGTCAAGCACTTTAATTTCTTTTTCTTTCTCTTTGTTTTTTACCCCGTCGCTCATCATGGTCATGCAGAAAGGACACCCCACACCAATCACGTTGGGGCGAGTAGCTAACGCTTGCTCAGTGCGCTCAATGTTTACTTCTTTGTTGCCTTTTTCAGCATCTTTAAACATTTGAGCACCTCCTGCGCCACAGCAAAGGCCATTTTTCCGCGATTTCTTCATTTCTACTAAATCGGCATCTAACGCTTTGATTACATCGCGGGGAGCTTCGTAAATATTGTTGGCTCTGCCTAAGTAGCATGAGTCGTGGAAAGTTACCCGCTTTCCTTTGTAGGCACCTCCTTCTTTGAGGCGCACCTTACCCTGATCGATGAGTTGTTGCAGGTAGGTAGAGTGATGGATTACCTCGTAGTTACCTCCAAGGGCAGGGTATTCGTTTTTTAGGGTATTGAAGCAATGCGGGCACGCGGTTACAATTTTTTTAATTTGATATCCATTGAGTACTTCAATGTTTGAGATTGCCTGCATCTGGAATAAAAACTCGTTGCCGGCTCTTCGGGCAGGGTCGCCCGTGCATGATTCTTCTTTGCCCAGTACTGCAAATTTTATGTTGGCGGCTTGTAAGATTTTCACAAAGGCTTTGGTAACGCGTTTGTAGCGGTCGTCGAAAGAGCCGGCGCAACCTACCCAAAAAAGGACTTCGGGGTGTTCGCCGTTGGCAGCCATTTCTGCCATCGTAGGGATAGATGTATTGCTCATAGAGGTATATTTTTATAGTGGATGTTATTACGATGCTGCTCCGTCTTCCTTCATTTCGTCGGCCCATTTAAAGCGATCGGAAGCAGGAAAAGCCCACGGGGCTTGGTTATTTTCAATATTTTGGAACATGGCATTCCAAGAGTTTGGCGTGTCGGATTCTTCCATGGCAATGTAGCGGCGTTGCTGCAAGATGATGGACAAGGGGTTAATCCCAACCGGACAGGCTTCCACACACGCATTACAGGTAGTGCATGCCATCAGTTCTTCTTTGCTGATGTAATCGCCGTATAGTGCTTTCCCGTCGTCGTAATCTTTTCCATGCTTATCGAGGTTATAGCCCACTTCTTCTAGGCGGTCGCGGGTGTCCATCATCACCTTACGAGGCGATAGCTTTTTACCGGTTTGGTTGGCAGGGCAAGCCGATGTACAGCGGCCACACTCAGTACAACTGTAGGCATCGAGCAAGTTTTTCCAGGTGAGGTCGGTTACATCTTTCGCACCGAACGTGCCAATTTCTTCGGCATTTGCTGTAGCACCGTTCGATTCTAGCCCAAGCATATCTTTTACTTCTGCCGTGATTTCCGCCATGTTTTGCATTTCTCCTTTCGATTTCAAATCGGCATAGAAGGTATTGGGAAAGGCGAGCCCTATGTGTAGGTGCTTAGAGTAGGTTACGTACACAGCGAAAGCGAAGATTCCTACGATATGCAACCACCATGCAATCCTCTCTGTGAAAATTAGGTTATGGGTAGAAAATCCTTCGAAAATGCCAGTGAACAACCCGCTTACCAAAAAGCTCCCGGTAGGCTGATAATGAGCTGCTACGTATTCGCTTTCAGCGGCGCGTCCTTGCAGTACAGTGTCGGTAGCATTCATGGTGAAAAGGGCAAGCATGAGCAACACCTCCCATACTAAAATAATGTTGGCATCGCGAAACGGCCATCCTTTCATTTCGGGTTGGTGGAAACGTTTGATTTTAAATACGTTACGACGCATCCAAAACACCACACAAGTGATCGCAACGCCTAAAGCTAATAGCTCGAAAAAACCTATCAGGAAGGTGTAAAACCCACCAAAAGCTGGGGCAAATAGGCGGTGTGTACCGAAAAGCCCATCTAAGATGATTTCTAAAATCTCTAAGTTGATTAGTAGAAAGCCCGCATAGATGATAAAGTGCATCAAGCCGATAAAAGGGCGATCAAACATTTTTTTCTGTCCGAAGGCAAGCAAAATCATGTTTTTGAGGCGTTCGGGTTTATTTTCTATCGGACCGATTTTTTTGCCGAGTAGAATGTTGCGGCGGATGAACCCAACTCGTTTATACAAGAGTAACCCTAGGGCAACTACGGCTCCAAGGAAGGTCAGTTGCTGAAAGATTTGTAGAAAGAGTTCCATAGTTTTTTGAGGTTTTCATTTCCATAAAAATGTTATGCATGCATAACATTACGAATATCTATATTAAATCAATTTTATACAACACGGATAGCGTAAATCGGGATTTTGAACTTGGATAAAAAGTAGAAAATAACTAATTCCTATTTCCACAACTTACCGTAGCACGATTAGTTTATGAGGATAACCTGATAAAAGCACCCATTTGCATTTTTAATGACAATAGGTTGTACGCTTTTTGGGTAAATCGCACGAGTTCGGACAGTTTTTTGGTAAACGATTGTAAATGAATATTTGATTTTTTTAGCTGTAAATCAGCAAGTTATGTTTTTTGGATAAGTTATCGTTTATATAGTTACGGTAGCTTGTTAAACTTTCAGAAGTCTATAAAACCATGAAAAAGTCAGTAGTCCGTACACTTTTAGAAACCTTCATTATTGCGATGCTTTCTGTAGGAGCCCTCTCGTTAAATGCTTCTGCCTGTTCGCCGCATGCTCACGGGAAGGCTTGTGTCCTGTTCGATGCTTGTTCGTTGGAAACTACTGTTACTACAAGTAAATAAAGACTACTGGTCGCAAAAACTTCGTTTATTTCTTCGGTATGTTCAGCGTAATGGTATACACTTTTTTTTCTGAGGTTGGAGTATGCTCGGGTATAGCCGTTTTGGGTTTTATTTGATAATTCAAGGCAACTTTATGAGGGGCAGCCGGTAAACGAAAATGGATGTTTAGCTTCATACGGAAGGTGGAAATTACACCTCGGTTTCTCACTTTAGAGTACATGAGTTGATTCACCAAGCGCAGAGCTTCTTCATCGCACCCATAGCCCAAGCCTTTCACTACTTCGGCTTCTGTCACGTCCCCATCATCATTCACAGTGTATGCCACTAATACACTTCCTTCTACTTTCTGTTTGAGGGCTTCCTCTGGGTACTGTAAATGTTGTTTGATGAACGCATCGAGTGCTGTTTTTCCACCGGGGTACTGCGGGTTTTTTATAAAATTTTTTTCCTTCTTTTCTTTTTTCATGCCTTTGCTATTAGAACGTTAACCTATTTATTGAGTGGTTCTGTGAGTTTATCGCCCAATAGTTCTTTGGCGTATTCTACAAGCGGGCTTTCTGGATAGTTGGCGACAAACTGGTTTAGGGCAGCGTAATACGGGTTTAGTCCAACTGTGCGGCCTTTTAACATAGCGGCTAATAAGGCAACTTTATCTTGATGACTGTGTTCAGCAAATGATTGTTGAATTTGTTTCACTAGTTGCTCGCTTTGTAAGTAGTAACCGTGCTTGTAGTAATCGTAAGCTTTGGCATAGAGTTTTTCTACTTCGGCATTGGCTGCTTTCAGCTTGGCTATATATTGCGGGTCTTGGAACACTTTTGCATAAAACGAATCGGGGAATTTTTCCACAATTATATCTCGATAGGTTTCCTCATCGCAGAGGTCGTGTTCTTTGCACAACAAGTACAGAGAGTATGCAGCTTCGGGGGCAAACTCGCTATCGGGAAATTCGTTAATCAGCCGTTCAAATGTGGTAAGAGTATTTTTAGGCTCTTTCAGTTTGTAATAATAGATATTGCCCAATTTGTAGAGGGCATCTTCTAAGGTAGCTTTTACTTCTGCTATTTTTTCTGGCGTAGTAGGTACGGCGGCTAAACGTTCTTCGAGTGGTTTTACTGAGGCAAAAATATCTTCTATGGAATTATCTCCTTCGATATTATTGGGGTCTGTTTGAGCATTGGGTTGGTTATTTTGGGCTACTTTGTTGGCAGGCTGTTTGGAGGCGAGTCGCCAGTTATCTTGCAATGGGCGGTCGCCCCATTTGCGTAAGAAATTCGAACGGCCTATTACAGTGAGGTCGGGGTTATAAAAATACCAGTTTGTATTTTGTTTGCTACTTCCGCCTCCAATGAGTGGTGTGCGTTCAAGGGTAACCCGTTGGTTTTGTTGTTCGTTGAGTTGTTTGTTTTCTTGGTACTGAATGATTTTTTCCTTTTCAAGGGCAATTTCTTTTTCAAAAAATGCGATAATTTCTTCGGTAGAGCGTTCGGCAAGTTGAAGTAATTTGTCTTGTTCGCGCACAATGTTTAATTGTTCTACAAACTCTTGTAAGATAGCGGTACGTTCAGCCACAGCATCGTACCGTTTCAAATCTTTAGGCATAATTTGTAGGGCAGAGTCGTAGTAAGTAGCAGCTTCTTCAAACTTTTCGATATCGTAGTAAAGCTCTCCGCTGCGTAGGTACGAAATTGATTTTTGCGCTGTATTGATTGTGCTTGCTTGTATCGACTGGTTGAGCAACAGAATGGCTTCGGGGTAGTTGTTGCGCTGCACTTTCATTTCTGCCCAATCGTAGTAAAACTTATCGCGATAGTCCCAGTTGTTTTCGTCGGCAATTTGCCGGCGGTAGTACCGTTCGCGTTCTTCTTCTTCGGTTTGAGAATTTACCGGAACAGCCGCTTTAGCACCTGCATCAGCATACAGTTCTAATTCGAAGGTAGGGCTGAGTTTCTTTGCTTTTTGGTAGGCTTCTAAAGCTTTTTGCGGTTGGTTTGTCCGCTCAAAAAGTTGTCCTAGGGCAAAAAACAATCTAGCGCGTTCTGCTCTAAGGTCTACAAAAGGTACTGCCAGTTCTAAATGTTGAGAAGATAAAGCATAATCGTTTCGGAGTAGGGTATATTGAGCCATTACCAGGTGATAATCACGCGTATTTTCTTCGGTAAATGGGACTTCTTCCGCGTTAATAATGTCTTTTATATATAAGAGGTTATTGTATTCTTTTGATTCCAAGAACTGCCGCATAAGCCAAATGAGTGTGCTATGTCGGGCGTTATCGTCGTTGCTATTAGCATTTACATATTTGAAGGTAGTAGAAGCATTGCCAAAATCACCTTGGTACAGTCGTGCTTTACCAATGAGTAGGTAGCAGTCGTCTACCCATTTGCTTCTTTTGTGAAACTGAATAGGGAGAGACGCCTTCTCAATTACGTAGTCGAATGCAGCTTTTTGCGATTTGGTGTGGTTGGTATCAATCTCGACAAGAATATCGAGTACTTCGTGAAATCGATTTTCAGGGTTTCCGAACAAAGCCAATTCAGCCTCTTTCATTTTTTCTTTGGCTAAAAAGTAGGCATTAAAACGGGCAGTGGTATCGTGGTAGAATTGACAGCTGTGCAATGCTATGCACAACAAGCCAAGAAGAAGTAAGCGGGGAAAGCGCATATGTATATTGGGCGAAAAGAGGTTTTTACAATGATTCACAGAAGAGTACGCTGTCGAACTCACTCTGATTTTTTGTATATCAGCGCATTTTATGTGCCGATATATTTAAAACTTTCAAAATTAAGGGACGTTACCATCAAAATAAAATGTAATCTGAAAGCAAAAACTTCCAGATTCGTTAGTTTTGCATAAACCAGAGACATAAGTACATGCAGCGAAAGACGTTATCGGGGTGGCTTACCAGTAAATATCTACTCATTATTCGCGATGAGGAGAACTTTGCCGAGAAGGGCACTTATTCATTCAATATTGTACGAATCTTTTTGATTTTCTTAGGTGCTTTCATCGTACTGAGTGGAATCAGTTTTCTGTTAGCTACTACTCTTTTGGCTACATGGTTCGATCCACGTGCGGAGTATTTGCAAATCAATCGGCAATTGGTCGAAATGGAAACACAGGTCGATTCGCTCATGTATGCTATGGAAATCAAAGATAATTACATCAATAACATTCAAGCCGTTATAAAAGGAGAGGTAACCTTAGACGATAAAGAAAAAAGTGAAGAAGGAGAAACTCCTATCAGTGTGAATGATATCGATTTACAGTCTATATCTCCAGTAGATTCGGTATTTCGACAAGAGTTTGAAGATGTAGACTACGATTTACTGACTTATAAGAACAGTTTACGAAACGAGTTACAGGAAATTTATTTTCTCACCCCGGTAGAAGGAGTGGTTTCAAACCGATATAATGTGCCGGAGCGACATTTTGGGGTAGATTTAGTAGCAAAAAAAGACGAGCCTATTAAAGCGATTGCTGATGGTACTGTGATGGTAGCTTCGTGGACACAAGATTCAGGATATGTAATTGGTATACAGCACAAGAACAATATCCTATCATTTTATAAGCACAATTCCTCGTTACTGAAAGAAGTAGGAGAAGTTGTAAAAGCAGGCGATTTGATCGCCATTATAGGGAATACAGGCGAACTTACCGATGGACCTCACCTGCATTTAGAACTTTGGTATAATGGCAACCCTGTAAATCCGGAAGAATTTATACCGTTTTAATAAAAAGAAATACATTTGCAAAGCGTTATTCAAACGGATAGCTGATTTTTGAGAGGCATCTCTCATTTTTGTTACAATATAAATTTTTAGCGTATGAGTTTATTTGGGAATAAACCAGAAAAGGAGACAGAAGAGGTATCAAACGAACGAAATATTATCGGTAAGGGTACTACCATTACAGGCGATATCGAAACGTTTGGCAATATTCGTATCGACGGCCGTTTGAACGGAAATATTAAGTCAAAATCTAAAGTTGCGCTTGGGCAAGGCTCTGTTGTCGATGGCAACATTATGGCGCAAAACGCAGAAATAGAAGGGGAAATTATTGGGAAGCTAGAAATCACTGATATACTCATTCTTCACCCTACTGCCGTAATCAAAGGAGATATTTATACTGCCAAACTGATTGTGAAGTCCGGAGCAATATTCAGCGGAAGTTGCCATATGGGAGAAAAGATAAACAAAGAAATTAAGATTGAATCAACCAATAACACCAAAGAACGAGAAAGAGCAAAAGCCACAGCATAGTTTTAATGTCTACCTAAAATATTCGGGCATAGCTTTTCAAATGCTTGTTACCATTTTATTGGGGGTATGGCTCGGCTCTTGGCTTGATGATTATTTTGAATTATCCAAGCCATACCTGACAGTAGTTTGCGCACTTGTAGCAGTAGTGCTCTCTAGTTTTGTGATGATCAGAGACATTCAAAAGTTTTCTAATAAATAATGAGGAGTATCCTTGCAAAAACACAGGATTACTCAAATTTTTTAGCTATGTTTTTTAAAAAGTTGTTTTTACTAACCATATTGGTAAGCATTGGTATGATAGGGGCACAGCAATTTGCCCCTTTTTTACTGCACGAACATGCTTGGTATGCCTTAGGGTATAACCTCTTTTTGACACTTACTTCGTACTACATTTATCAAAAAGGGTTATCTAAGGAAACTCTAGACTTTCCAAAATATTTTATGGGAGCCTCTGCATTTAGACTTTTATTCTCCGCAATTGTGCTTTTGTTATATATAATTTGGGCAAAGTCAACAGATGGTTATACCCAAGGAGAATTAATTCATTTTATGGCCAATTTCTTTGTGTTTTACATCCTTTTTACCGTGTTTGAAATTAGTTCCCTATTGTCTAAATTGCGCCAAAATTCAAAGGATAGTCAATCAATATGATGAATACATATCACAGTAAAACTCTGTTACTCAGTATCTTATTTTTTGCATTCTCCATAGTGCGCGGTTTTGCGGGAGGTTCTGAGCCTTCTGAGAGTGGAGAGGGCTTCAAGCCTAATGAGTTAATCATGCATCACATTATGGATGATTACGGTTGGCATCTTTTCGATACTTCTGACGGGCACAAAGTGTCTATCCCCTTGCCTATTATCTTTTTTACGGATGGTAACCTTGATGTATTTATGTCAAGCGAATTTCATCATGGTAAATCGACTGTAGTGCGAGGCGATCGCGAATACCAACTTGATCATGGACACATCACTGAAAAATCTGGCAAATCGGTACTCGATTTTTCTATTACAAAGAACGTAGCTTCGATGATGCTTGCAGTTCTGTTACTATTTATAGTTTTTACGTCGATTGCCTCAAGCTACAAGAAAAGAGCAGGGCAAGCGCCAAAAGGAGTACAATCGTTCTTTGAGCCTATCATAGTATTCTTGCGCGACGATGTAGCTATTCCTAATATCGGTAAGCACAAATACGAAAAATATTTTCCATACTTACTAAGCCTTTTCTTTTTCATTTGGTTTAATAACCTATTAGGCTTAATCCCCACAGGAGCAAATGCTTCAGGCAATATTGCCTTTACGATGACATTGGCTGTGTTTACTCTCATTGTAACAAATGCCTCAGGGAATGTCCATTATTGGAAACATATTTTTTGGACGCCGGGCGTACCTCTGCCACTTAGGGTAATTATGCTTCCGGTAGAAATTGTAGGGATATTTACCAAGCCTTTTGCTTTGATGGTACGTCTTTTTGCTAATATTACGGCAGGGCATATTATTATTCTTAGCTTGGTTAGTTTAATTTTCATCTTCAAGAATGCTTTTCTTTCTATTGCTGTAGGGCCGGCCGTGATAGCGCTTACATTTTTAGAGTTGTTTGTGGCAATACTTCAAGCCTATATATTCACTTTGCTATCCGCATTGTTTATTGGTATGGCAGTCGCGGAAGATGAGCATCATTAATACTTGATTCACTTTCTTTTTTTCAATTACATATTTTCTTCATTTTAAATTTAACATGATGAGCTTGCTAAGCATTTTAATGGAAATTTCCGGTTCTTTAGGAGAAATGGGTGCAGGTATCGGTGCAGGATTAGCTGTGATTGGTGCTGGTATGGGTATTGGCCGTATTGGTGGTAGCGCAGTAGAATCTATGGCACGTCAGCCTGAAATTGCAGGTCAGTTGCAAGGTGCTATGCTTGTTTCTGCAGCCTTAATTGAAGGTGCAGCACTATTTGCAATTGTAGTTTGTCTTCTTATCAATTAACAGCCAATTTCATGTAGGTTATCGGGTTCGCAGAGAGTTTGTCTCACCCGATAACCTTTTCTTCATTTCACTCAAACAAATAAAGATATTATAGCTCATGGAAATCGTAACCCCCGGTATAGGCTTAATTTTTTGGACATCTATTCTCTTCTTATTGGTACTGCTGATTTTAGGTAAAGTTGCCTTCAAGCCGATTGCAAAAGCGCTAAAATCGCGCGAAGAAGAAATAGAGAAAGCATTGAACGCTTCAAGTAAAGCCAAAGAAGAGGTTGATATGCTTAAAGAAGAAATTGACAAAATGAAAAAAGAAGCTCGTGCAGAGCGAGAACAAATTTTGAAAGAGGCTAAAGAGACAGCCAATAAGATTGTCTCAGAAGCACAAGAGAAAGCGAAAGAAGAAGGTACTCGTATAATTGCTTCCGCTCAAGAGAGTATTCAGAATGAAAAAAATGCTGCTCTTGTTGAAGTTCGTAAGCAAGTTGGGCAGCTTTCTTTAGAAATCGCCGAAAAATTGATTCGTAAAGAGCTCTCCAATGACGCATCTCAAAAAGAGTTAGTTAATAAATTTTTAGAGGATCTAAACGCTAACTAAATCATAAAAAAATGAGTGCAGAATCCCGAATTGCTCATCGATACGCCAAATCAGTAGTTTCTCTTGCCAAAAATCAAGGTGAGCTTGCTACTATTAAAAATGATGCAGATTTTTTGAAAGAAACTTTCGAAGCAAGTAGAGAACTCCGCTTGCTCCTTAAGAATCCTATTATCCAAACTTCTAAAAAATTGCCTGTGCTCAGAGCAATTTTTAAGGATAAGCTGGGCACGCTTATGCTTCACTTTATTGATATTGTTTGCAAGAAAGGGCGTGAGAATTTCTTGCCAAGCATTATCCAAGAAATTATTAGAGAATATAACGTTATTGAAGGTATTCAGGAAGCTACTTTAGTAACAGCTTCGGAGTTGGATAACAAAGAACTTGAAAAATTTGAAGAGTTGGTGAAAAAACACACGGAGTTGTCTAAAGTAACCTTGGAAGTGAAGGTTAATCCTTCACTGATTGGAGGATTTATTCTAAATATTGGCGACCGTCAAATCGACGAGTCCGTACAGTCTAAATTGAACAATTTAGCAGTACAGTTTGCAAAATAATTTGAAGATTAATAAACGTTTTCACTTATATAAAATTGATATACAATGGCTCATGTAAGACCAGATGAAATATCGGCGATTTTGAGAGAGCAACTCTCAAACCTTAAGTCAGAAGCCGAACTTGAAGAGGTAGGCACTGTGCTTCAAGTAGGAGATGGAGTAGCGCGTATTTACGGGCTTTCCAATGCTCAAGCCGGTGAACTTATTGAATTTGATAGCGGGCTTGTTGGGTTGGTACTTAATCTTGAAGAAGATAATGTGGGTGCTGTAATATTCGGCGATTCTCGTAAGGTAAGAGAGGGCGATAATGTGAAGAGAACTAATAAAATTGCTTCGGTAAAGGTTGGTGAAGGAATGTTGGGAAGAGTGATTGATACTCTAGGAAAGCCAATTGATGGGAAAGGTGAAATTCAAGGAGATTTATATGAGATGCCCTTGGAAAGAAAAGCACCTGGAGTAATCTATCGACAGCCGGTAAATGAACCATTGCAAACAGGTATTAAGGCTATTGACTCTATGATTCCAATTGGTAGAGGGCAACGTGAATTGATTATTGGCGACCGCCAAACAGGGAAAACAGCAGTTGCCATTGATACCATCATTAACCAAAAAGAGTTTTATGAAAAGGGTGAACCGGTATACTGTATTTATGTAGCTGTAGGTCAGAAAGCTTCTACAGTAGCTGGCGTTGTAAATGCTTTGGAGCGCAATGGTGCTATGCCATATACAGTGATAGTAAGTGCCGCAGCTTCTGATCCTGCTCCTATGCAATTCTTTGCCCCTTATACAGGAGCTGCCATTGGAGAGTTTTTCCGTGATACCGGCAGACCTGCGCTGGTAATCTATGATGACCTTTCTAAGCAAGCAGTTGCATACCGTGAGGTATCCCTATTGCTTCGTCGTCCACCTGGTCGTGAGGCATATCCTGGAGATGTATTCTACTTACACTCGCGCTTATTGGAACGAGCTGCTAAAATTAACCAGTCGGATGATATTGCTAAGCAAATGAATGATTTGCCAGAAAGTATCAAACCTTTGGTAAAAGGTGGAGGATCCTTAACAGCCCTGCCAATCATTGAAACGCAAGCAGGAGACGTTTCTGCATATATTCCAACGAACGTGATTTCGATTACTGATGGTCAGATTTTCTTGGAAACCAACCTTTTTAACTCAGGGATTCGCCCAGCCATTAACGTCGGTATCTCTGTATCGCGTGTAGGAGGGTCAGCCCAAATCAAGTCAATGAAAAAAGTAGCAGGCACCTTAAAACTCGACCAGGCTCAATTCCGCGAGCTAGAAGCTTTTGCAAAGTTTGGTTCAGACTTAGATGCTGCTACAAGGCTAACTATTGATAGAGGACGTAAAAACCAAGAGATTCTAAAGCAAAACCAATTTTCTCCGGTAAGAGTAGAACACCAAGTTGCTATTATTTATGCTTCTACAAATGGCGTACTTGATTCAGTGCCTATTGAAAAGGTAAAAGCATTTGAGGAAGAGTTCTTACAAGTATTGGAAGATAAGCATAAAAATGTGCTTGATGACTTGAAAGCAGGCAACCTAACCGACGAGGTAAAAGATTCCTTAATGTCTGTTGGAAAGGATATTGCAAAAAACTACAAGTAAGCAACGATACAAATCATTTTGAAATAGCTACTTATGGCGAATCTTAAAGAAATCAAAGGTCGTATTACCTCGGTAAATTCTACACAACAGATTACCAAAGCAATGAAAATGGTGGCGGCAGCAAAGTTGCGTAGGGCACAAGACCGAATTTTGCAGTTGCGTCCGTATTCCCAAAAACTATCAGAAGTACTTCAGAATGTTTCGGCTACATTAGGTGACGACGCCTCTAATGTATTCGCCGAAACTCGTGAAATAAATCAGGTTTTGGTCGTAGTTGTTACGTCGGATCGTGGGCTTTGTGGCAGCTTTAATGCTAATGTTAATAAATTGGCAGTACAGCATATTAACACATATTACAAAACACAGCTCGATGCGGGGAATGTTGAAATTTTGCCAATAGGTGCAAAAGCAAAAGATTACTTTAAGAAGCGCGGCTACCGCGTTACTGAAACCTTTGCGGATTTGTTCACCCGTTTATCGTTCGATGATGTGAGAGAAGCCGCAGAAATGGCGATGGAAGGGTTCTTGAAAAAGAAGTATGATCGCGTGGACATTGTATATAACGAGTTTAAAAACGTGGCTACGCAAGAAGTACAAGCTGAACAGTTTTTGCCAATCCAAGAGCGTATAACTGACGCCGAAGCCACTTCGCCTAAAGAGCTAGAGTACATCTTTGAGCCGGGGAAAGATGAAATTATCGAGTTGATTATCCCCAAATCGTTAAAAATTGCCTTTTATAAAGCTATCTTAGAATCGAATGCTGCTGAACACGGCGCTCGAATGACCGCTATGGATAAAGCCACCGATAATGCAGCGGAGTTGTTAAAAGAGTTGCGTTTAACTTACAACCGTACACGCCAAGCTGCAATTACTACCGAAATTTTAGAAATTGTAGGGGGTGCAGAAGCTCTAGCCCAAGGCTCATAACCAATCATACTGTCCTAAACTTACGAAGCCTAGTAATTTATCATTTACTAGGCTTTTTTCGTTTTAAAATAGTACATGTATATCCTACTTCTTCGGTGCGAGCAACAAACCCAAATGTATTCAGCCAAAGATTCAATTGGGTAACATGTGGGCGGTACGTGGCAACAGTATCGAATGTCGCATGGTTTAGATAATAGCGGATTACAGCAGGATTGCTTTGTAAGAGCTTCTCTGAGATAATTAGGTAATCGTAATCATATGCTATACGCTGTTTATACTCACGCAAAGGAAGAGTGTCGTATAGGTTAATATATTGCATGTCCGATTGGTTGAGCAATATTGCATAATAAAAAATAGGATCGGCTACTACCTTACTGCTAGGGGGAATGTGTATTTTGAGAAAAGAGCGAATGGCAGTTGGTGAGCGTTGCTTATATCCACTTAGTACTTGTAGGGTTTTCATAGAGAGATAGCCTACGTTTAGCAAGCCTATCATGCAAAGAAAAGCCAGTGACACTCTATTTAGCTTTAGCATAATTTTAACAAGTAACCCGAATGTAAGACCTTACCATGTAGTAATTTTACGGTATTCTGCTATCAACTCCATCACTTTTAACTAAACAGGGCAAACAACTTAACCAACGAAAAGTAATTATCTAAATTATCATTCATGATTGTACAAAAAGTAGCCCTCGAAGATACCGGACAGTTTACCCCAATCTTTTTAGATTATATACATCAGACCCCCGATTTGGCGCAAACGTATACTGCCTTCCCCACGATCGCGGCTTTTAAAGCTCAAATACAGCAAAAAGAGCTGTCAGAATCGGGGAGAAACATACTTGCCGAAGTACTGACCGAACAATACCAACATCTTGAAAGAGCCCCACATGCCCAAATTGACGCATTGAAGTCTCCAAAAACGTTTACGGTTACAACAGGGCACCAGCTCAATATTTTTTCAGGACCTTTGTACTTCATTTATAAAATTGTGAGTACTATCAATTTAGCAGAACAGCTAAAAAAGAACTACCCTGATTTCCATTTTGTGCCTATCTATTGGATGGCAACGGAAGACCACGATTTTGAAGAAATTTCCCATTTTACGCTTTTTGGAAAAAAGTATATTTGGGAAACTACCCAAAAAGGAGCGGTTGGGCGAATGAATACAGAAGGGTTGGAAAAGTTATGGGAAGAGATACAAGAGATGCCCGAGTTTTTTAAAAGAGCTTACCAAGCCGGGGATACGCTTGCCGATGCAACACGCTATTATGTACATCATCTTTTCGGAGAAAAAGGGCTTTTAGTGATAGATGCGGATAGCCCTGCTCTAAAAAAACAGTTTGCTAACTACATAACAGATGATATTTTTCATGGGAATGCGAATGCTTTGGTAGAAAAGCAGAATGCCACACTAGCGGAAATGGGCTATAAATCACAGGTATTCCCTCGTAAAATCAATTTCTTCTATTTGAAAGAAGCGCTACGCGAGCGAATTGAACAGAGAGAAGATGGCTCTTTTCAAGTATTAAATACGGCGATTACCTTCTCTAAGGAAGAAATGCAATCTGAAATTGCACAATATCCCGAACGGTTTAGCCCTAACGTGGTAATGCGGCCGCTGTATCAAGAAGTCATTTTGCCAAATTTAGCCTATTTAGGAGGCCCTGCCGAAGTATCATATTGGTTGCAGCTCAAGCCTGTATTTGAACACTACAATATTCCATTCCCGATTCTAATGCCCCGTAACTTTGCCTTGGTCGTAAACAAAGGCAACTATAAAAAAATGCAAAAACTGGTGGTAAGTACCGACGTGTTTTTTCAGGATGAACATAAACTCAAAACTTGGTTTGTAGAAAAAAACGCTGAAAACATCTTTGAATTGAGTCATGAAACTGTCGCGTTTAAAAAAGTCTACAAAGAAATAACTACAAAGGCAGAGGAAATCGATGGGTCGTTAGTGGGCTTTGTAGCAGCCGAAATGCAAAAAGGCTTGAAAAGCCTACAAAACATTGAAAAGCGGTTGCGAAAAGCAGAAGAGCAAAAACACGAAACCGCACTCAAGCAGCTACTAAGTGTAAAAGAACGCTTATTCCCCCATGGAGTTCCCCAAGAACGCATTGAAAATATGTTGAATTTTTACCTAAATGATAGGCAGTTTATCGATACACTATTTGATAACTTCGACCCCTTCGACTTCCGAATGAATATTTTTATTTATAACGATTGATTTTTTAGTATTGAAAACCAATCGATTACCTTCATTTTTCTTTCATAATAATCACAATTCATATGCAAATCAGATCATACCTTTTAGCTATCTTATTTAGCGTAGGCATGGCGTCGTTAGCCATCGGGCAAGATAAGTACGAAAGCTACAACCGCTCTAAGTTTAAACAACTCCACGAGGAGTTGCCCACCCCAAACGACTACCGCGCGGCGGATGGTTCTCCCGGACATGAATATTGGCAGCAACGTGCCGATTACGAAATTGAAGTGGAACTAGACGACGATAACCAACGCATTATAGGAACAGAGAAAATTACCTATACCAACAATTCGCCCAATACCCTTACCTACTTGTGGTTGCAACTCGAACAAAACATGCGCTCGCAAGACTCGGATACTTATAGTACATCTACGAGCAGTATGCGCGAAAAAATGACCGAACGCCAAGTAGAAGGTATCTTAGGGCATAACTACGACCTAGGGTTCAAAATTGCCGCAGTGAAAGATACAGATGGTAACGCACTGCCTTTCCTGATTAATAAAACCATGATGCGCGTAGATATTCCCCGGCCATTGGAACCAGGAAAATCGTACAGTTTTCATGTAGATTGGTCATACAACATCAACGACCGCGATGCTGTAGGCGGAAGAGGCGGTATGAATTATTTCCCCGAAGATGGCAACTATGTGTATTCCATCACACAGTGGTTCCCTCGGATGGCAGTGTACGACGACGTAAACGGTTGGCAACACAAGCAGTTTTTAGGCAGAGGAGAATTTGCCCTACCTTTTGGCGATTACAAAGTGAAAATGACCGTCCCGGCCGACCATGTAGTAGGATCTACCGGAGTATTGCAAAACCCCGAAGAAGTGCTTACTGCAGCACAACGCGAATTAGTGGAAAAAGCAAAAACTGCTGAAAAACCAGTGGTGATAGTTTCGCAAAAAGAAGCAGAAAAAGCGGAAAAAGGAAGCTCAAAAGAAAAGAAAACGTGGGTATACCATGCCGAAGATGTACGCGATTTTGCATGGACCAGCTCGCGCAAATTCATCTGGGATGCTATGGGAGTGGAAATAGCCGGAAAAACAGTCATGGCGATGTCGTACTACCCAAAAGAAGCGAACCCGCTATGGGGCAAGTATTCAACCGAAGTGGTAGCACACACCTTGAAAGTGTATTCGAAATACACAATCGACTACCCATACCCTGTGGCAATTTCTGTAGAGGCATCAAACGGTATGGAATACCCCATGATTTGCTTCAACTATGGCAGACCCGATAAAGATGGTACCTACTCCGAACGTACCAAACTCGGCATGATTGGCGTAATTATCCATGAAGTAGGGCACAACTTCTTCCCTATGATTGTCAACTCAGACGAACGGCAATGGACTTGGATGGACGAAGGATTGAACTCATTCGTTCAGTTCTTAGCAGAACAAGAATGGGAACGCGATTACCCCTCGCGCCGTGGTCCTGCCTATAAAATTGCACCCTACATGGGAGGCGATAAATCGCGAATTATGCCTATTATGACCAACTCTGAATCGATTCCGCAGTTTGGCAACAACGCTTATGGAAAGCCAGCAACTGCCCTCAACATCTTGAGAGAAACCATTATGGGGCGCGAACTTTTCGACCATGCCTTTAAACAATACGCTCAACGCTGGGCTTTTAAACACCCACAACCTGCCGATTTCTTTAGAACGATGGAAGACGCCTCCGGCGTTGATTTGGATTGGTTCTGGAGAGGATGGTTCTACACCAACGACCACGTAGATATTGCCATCAGCGGAGTAATTCCCTTCGAAATTAATACCATGAACCCCGATGTAGAGAAACCAAAGTTACAAGCACGGCGAGAAGCTCAAAAACCCTACATCACCCACACTCGCAACCAAACCGATATTCCTACAACCAAAGTGGAAGAAACCCCCGAACTCGCCGATTTCTACACAACGTACGACGAGCTAGTGGTAACACCACAAGACCGCGAAGAGTACAAAAACTACTTAGCTTCCTTAGATGAGAACACCCGAAAACTCGTATCATCCGGGAAATACTTCTACGAAACCACCTTCGATAACGTAGGAGGTCTGGTAATGCCCATCATCTTAGAGATGGAATATGAAGACGGCACCTCTGAAGTAACGCGCATCCCCGCCGAAATTTGGCGAATGGACAACCTGCAAATTACCAAAGTGTTTGCCACCGATAAAAAAGTCGTTCAGTTTCACCTAGACCCCTACCGCGAAACTGCCGATACCGATGTAGAAAACAACTTCTTCCCGCGCCAGCCAATTCCAACACGCTTTGAAATTTACCAGCAACGCCAAAGCGGCAGAGGCGTGAGCAGCGGCGATAACCCCATGCGCCGTGCGATGGAAAGCAAGCGAGGTAACAAGTAAAACATTGTTTTATGCATACAGAAAGCGCCGGTTATCAATAAATCGGCGCTTTTTTTTTCATCCATTTGCAAGCCATACAAGGCAACTACGAAAGTGTTGCAAGACTCAAAATCAACTTTCCTTTCCGTCGAGTTTTCCCCATCGCCTTCTTGCCCGTATTGCCGATGTTATGTAACTTATCAGTAGTGCAGCGTTTATCCCCATCAATAGGGCAAATAAACGCTACTATGATAAGGAAAATAAATGCAATAGCGTTTATATACCCATAATTAATTATTTTGGGAATAATAGGAGTATCCCCCGACGGTTT
>CAYMYI010000020.1:0-47771 GCA_964394585.1 uncultured Roseobacteraceae bacterium | reverse complement strand
CATGCACAAAGTTTTGCCGCTTTACAAGCCCTCGATTTACTGTCGCCTTCGCAGCACCACCATTTTATACAAGAACACCTCGAAAAATACTCAGAGTTATATCAGCGAACCGAACTGTGGCAAATGCTTTCCCAGAAGGTTCAGCCATATAGCACGTTGCAAGTAGGAAGCGTTGCCCCAAGTTTTTGGGTAGCAAACACTGACTCTACCATAAACCTGCAAACGCTAGCCTCGCAGCAAAAAAGCAGCATCCTTTTGCACGTTTGGGCAAGTTGGTGCTTTCAATGCGAACAATCACTTCGGCAAACCTCTGAATGGGCGAGGTATACATCTCAAAAAGGCACCTCTATTTTTATGTTGCATGTTTCGCTCGACACTCAACCCGATACATGGATCACACAAATAGCCCAAAACGACAACACTTTAGAGCATCATTTAATCGATACAAGCGGATGGGATGCCGATGTTGTAAAAAAATACAGCATTGAATCCCTGCCATTTCTGTGTTTGGTAGATACTGCCGGAACGATTAGTCGGTATAACTTCCAGGCAGATTCCCTAGCACTATTTATTCCCTAGTGGGTATTGGGTAAAATATCGCTTCCTATAAACGATTTTACAAGGTACGGCCTTACAAACCGGTTCACCCATAATACCCCGTTTTGTTCTTCTAACAGCCGGTAGCGCTTTAAGGTATGTATAGCGTTAGAAATTTGTGATCCTTCTACCCCTAATAAGCGCGCTAGTTTTGGGGCTGTAATTCTTTTATGCAAAATGATTTGCAACAAAATGATGATGAGATGTGGCTGAATATGTGCAAATATTTCAGTAGATATCTTTGGTTGCTTAATTATCGAAACTTCGCTATCGCTAACCGTATCGATGGCGCTAATCCATGTCTGCAATGCTACACCCACATTGCCTTCGCTAAGGCTGTAGCAATGATTGAAAAGGCATGCCAACTTATATTGGCTTATTTCATTTTCATGGTGTTTCCCCATGCTAAATGTTACACGGCTCGACTCATGCCGGAACATTATAATTTCTTGTAGTTCTTTGGCAGAAAAACTACCGGTTTGTACCGTTGTAAAAAATAAGCTAGCTAAATCTTTATATTGACTGATAAAACGGAACGTATACACGTTCATGGTAAATATAAAGAGGACTTGAGAGCTATACCGATTAATCATTTCTTCAATTTGCTCTAGTACTGCCATCCCTTCTGTAGAGCGCTCCCACCATAGTTCTAAGTCGTCGAAAAGAATGACACTTTGCGCCGGTAGCTTGGAAAATACAGCTTCTAATCCCCCTGAAAACCCGGTAGCTCTTGCTAGGCTGCTTTTAAACACTCGAGGGTTCACAGAACCACGGTAAGGAGGGTTAATTATATAGAAGCCTTCATTTTCATTTTTAAGGTATTTTTTCCCTATTTGTTGAGCTAGGAATGTTTTTCCGCTGCCTGCTTCACCGGTAATTAATACGCCCCCGTTTGGATGTAAACGATACCTACTCAATACATCGTCGATTTCCGCTCGCAGCTTAGGGGTTTCGTACCATAACTCTGCAGAAGTGTTTCGTTCGCGTAAAAATAGCTGGCGGTAATATAGCGGTAATGCCTGTAGGGCTTGTTCTGAAGGCAGAATCTGTTGGACTCCTTTTGCCATTTGTTCTGCATGTAGCGACATCTCCGGCAATGCTTTCTGCATTTTTTGTGCAAAACGTTGCCCCATTGTTTTAGAGTACTGCAACCGTACTAGCAAGCGCTGTGTGCGCACTCGGTACCGATCAAATTGAGCCTGTATGCCACTAATAAAGCGTAAGCGGCCTTTGGTGCGTTTATATCCTTCTAGGTTTGCCGCCGATTTGATGATAAAGTATGGTTCTAGCTTATCGAAGGTATCGTAAAGGTGATAATTTACTCGTTCTAAGAAGTGATGCTTCTTTTCGGTGAGTTCTTGGAACATCTCATCGAGATGTGCAATTTCCTTTTGCAGTAATGCTAATGTTTCGGCTTTGCTTTCCTTGCTTTGCAATACTTTAGGGGCGTTGAAATTATCGACACTAAACGAGATAATCCGTACTACATCGCGTAGACTCGCCTGGATGAACCCTACATAGCCATTCAATTCGTTCAAATGCCGAGAAAATGGCCCGATGAACACATCCTGCAAAACATATTTTACAATTTCAGAAGGGTTGATTGATACACTTTCTACCTCATTGGTTTCTTCTTCGGTTTCTACCTCTAGCAAAATTGTATTGGGAAAATGGCTTAAAATAGCTCCCAGGTTTGCTTCCACAGTTTCGTCGATACCAAAGAGCCAATCATTGTATTCAATATTTTGGAAATCGGCCCAAGTGTCTTCATCAGCAGATAGCGTTCCGCTTTCTAATAGTTCTTCTTCCAACTTCTGCAAGAATGAGCTTAGGGAACGAGTAGTAACCAACAACCGGTTTTGCAGATCTTCGGTAATTTCTTTTTGCACTTCCTGAAAGTATGCTTCGAACTCAAGCTGAAAAGCTTTTAAGTGAAAATCGAGCTGTAAAAAATTGAGGTACAAAGTGCGTTGCTCTTGCCATTGCAGCGGAAATTCTTCAAGCTGTGCTCTGCGAAGTTTGCGTTCTTTGTGCTTTGTGTGTGTACGCCTCAAGAATGAGTGAATCTCCACTTGTTCAATTGTATCGGCAATAAGCTGTACGTATTCTTTAATTCGCCCTAAAAACGCTTTCCGTTGCTTGTGTAACTGCTGTTGGTAAGCCGTTTCGTGCTGTAGTAAGTCGGCAAGTATTTCATCAATTTGGGCAGCTAGGGCTTCTGAACTGTAGCTTTCGGTAGGCTCGTTTCCTTTATCGGTTTTAAGTGCCGCTTTATAAATTTTTGCAATAACTTTTTGGAGCGATACCTGAATTTGTTCGCCTTCGTGCATGTTTTGCCAAAGCCATGGGATGAGCACATCTTGCCCAAAATAATTCAGGGCTTGGTAAATCATTTTGCGAAATGGCACACGATATATAAACTGTTTGCTCGAAATTTTTGCTATTCCCCAAGCATATCTTCCTAAGTAATCTTTAAACAGCTTTGCACGTTCATCGGAAAGGCTTTCAAAAAGGACTGTAGTTTTCAGCCGAGGGGGAACGTATTGAAATACGCCTTTTGCCATGGTGCGCATTTCTTTACCTCCTTTTTCGAGGAGTGCTTGTTGGGCGGCTACTTCTTGGTTTACATAATTTTGAAGCAACCCTGCATTTTGTTCTAAAAACTGAATGATGAGCAGTTTTACCTCATCAAGTTCTGGCTTTTCGGTTAACAAGCGCTGCTGTAAACTTCGGATACTTTCTGCTACGGTTTTAAATACGCCTAAATCTTTCGCAATTACATTTGTAAAATAGGTTTTAAAGTAATGGTTGAAGGTTTCTTCAAAAGCTCGATGTGCCGTTTCGATGGGAGCTACCATTTCTGTGAACGATGGGGGTATCAAAATCTCTAAATCATCCACAGGAAGGCTTGTTTCGCTTTCCACTGTTGCCACTTCCCTCGGGTCGGGTATGTGCAAATCAATTTCGTGGAAGTGCGAAGAGGCTCTATATAAAAGAACGGTGCCTAATCGGTCGCACAACAAATCGGTCCTTTCATAAAATTCTTGTTCTTTCCCCGGCTCAATGTCGGGTAGTCCTAACATGACCAAGCTACTCTGCGCCGACTCTGCCTTGAGGGTTTCTAAGAACGATCTGTTTTGCTGTGCGCTGCTTACAATTTTCACCTCAGCATTTAGCCGAAGCGTTTCCAAAGCAACTTCCATGCTTTTATATACCTCAGCACTATTTACTTCAGATTTCTCCAAATCGGTCAAGATACGCACATGGGCATTGCGCCAATCGTCGCCAGTGAGCAGAAAACGCGCCATGGTGAGCGCAAACGAGAGGTTTCTTCCTTTCCCTCGAAACCAAATATCAATCCGATCTTTGTTACGAAAACCGAACTCACGGTCGTAGTCCATCACTAACACGTTATAATCGATTTCGGCAAAGCGATGGAGTAATTTGGTGAATTTATAGGGGGCTCCGGTATAGCGCGACCAGCCCAACATCACCGTATTGGGGCTAACTCCCGAAAAACCATAGGTAGCGGCAATAGTGCCGATACCTTCGTAGACGTCGTCGCAAAGAAACGTTCGGTTAAAAAAGCTTTTAGAATCGCTAGTATCCACCGCATCGGGTACAGGCATTAGCCCCGAAACGTTCGAATCTTCTTTGAGTTCGAAACTAGAAACGACTCCCAAACGGCTTACAATGTTCTGCCCAAACTCTAGCATGTAACGTCGTTTTTCTTGATCGCCGGAAAACAGTAGGATGTTGGGTCGCCAGTTGCGTTGGTCGGTTTGTTTACGGTTCACCATAAACAACGAGGTTCGCAATACTTCTGACCATACACCCTGCCAAATGTCGCTAAACCCTATGCTGATTTGCTTGCGCGTTAAATACAAGAAGATTAACCCAATGATGAGGAACGAGGCTAACATTGCCACAAAGTTCAAGCGGAACATTACCACAAAAGTGGCAATGGCCCCTAACACACTCACTGCTCTGGGGATTTTAAATTGAGGGCGGAAATCAGACCCTGACCAACTCTCTAAGGCAGAGGTAAGGTTGATAAAACCATAGGCTGATAGGTAAAACATTGACACAATAGGGGCGATTAAATCGAGCTCCCCAATCAAAATGCCCATTTCGGCAATTAAAAACGTAAAGATGAGCGCTCGGCGTGGTTCGTTACTTTTCCCTACTCCTTTACCAAAGAACGGGGGGGTTACGCGATCAAACGACATCGCTTGTAAAATGCGCGGCCCGCCTAAAATTCCACCTAGTGCCGAGGAAAGCGTAGCTCCCCAAATACCCGCCATAAGCAAAGGAGCACCATAAGCCGAAAAATAAGTAATACGCGAAAGGACGTTATAATCTTCTCGTAGAGCGGCTCTATCAACAAAAAAGGCTAAGAAACAGGCAAGACCTACATAAACAATCAGCCCTACAAGGATTGAAGCCATAGTACCTACCGGAATAGATTTCTTAGGGTCTTGCAAATCTCCGGACATGGCAACACCTGCTGTAAAACCGGTTACCGCAGGGAAGAAAATAGCAAATACAACTTCGAGGGAGATGCCAGCTGTTGGAGGCCAAAACGAAGGCACAGCAGCTTCTAAGCCATGGTTCCCCCACACACCTCCTACTACAATAGATACTAGCGAGAGGAAGATTGCCGCCATAATATAGTACTGCGCTTTTAGCGCTACCGAAGTACTAATCAGCGCAACAATGGTAATCAGCGTAAGGGTAATTGTTCCGGTGATACGCGTATTCATTAGTCCGTTACCGGCAAAGCCAATCGCATTGTTGAAGCTATCGCTAAACCCTACAATATACATAGAGATGCTCAATGCCGTCCCTACAAAAAGAGTAATGCCGATAGCTCCGCCAATAGGCAACCCTAGCGAACGCGAGAGCATGTAGTAAAGCCCCCCAGCTTTTACTTTTTTGTCGGTAGCTACCGAAGAAACCGAAAGCCCGGTAGTTACTGAGATAATATGAGCAATGAAGATAATCGCCAAGGTGGCAACGAGTCCGCTTTCGCCAACAACCCACCCCAAGCGCATATACATAATAACACCTAAAATTGTAAGGAGCGAGGGTGTAAATACGCCGGCAAATGTGCCAAATTTTTTTGCTTTCGCCATATATTATGAATAGTGAGAGATTCCTTTCAAACGTTGTGCTTTCTGCTAAACCTTGTAGATAATCACAAAATTCCACACATGCAATATAGCATTTTGCTTAAGCGTGTGATGGTATCTTTACCGTAAAAGATACACTTATCAGCACTATCATCTACGTATCCTTCAAAAAAAATAGAAGGGGTGTAGACCACTCTATTTTTAAAGGGTTATGTACCTTTAATCACTAAAAGAATAACTTTCATAACATGAATCGTATGAAAAAAATAGGTTTAATCATTTTCAGCATTATTTCATGGGGGCTATCCAGAGCACAAGTGCAATCGCCCGAATTGTTTCTAGGCTATGAACTTGGTAGTGCATTTACCTATCATTATCGAATGGTAGATTATTTTAAGCATGTCGCCGAAAACTCTAATAAAGTTCAGCTTTTTGAGTATGGTACAACCTACGAACGCAGGCCACTCATGATAGCCGTGATTTCTTCGGAAGAGAATATGCAAAAACTCGAGCAACTCCGAAGAAACAACCTAGTAAATGCCGGGTTGCTCTTAGGCGAGGCGCAAAGTGAACAACTCCCCATTGTGTGGTTAAGCTACAATGTACACGGAAACGAAGCGGTAGGTATGGAAGCCGCTATGAAAGTATTATATACCCTAGTTGCCGAAAACTACGAGGGCGTAGGCGATTGGCTCAAAGAAACCATTGTGATACTCGACCCTTGCGAAAACCCTGATGGGCGCGATCGGTACGCCAATTGGTACAACCAAGTACAAACTACTATGCTCGACCCCAACCCCGATACTTGGCAGCATAACGAACCTTGGCCAGGTGGGCGTTTTAACCATTATTTATTCGATTTAAACCGCGATTGGGCATGGCAAACTCAAACGGAAAGTAGGCAGCGAATTCGTGTATATCAGCAGTGGATGCCACACGTACACGTAGACCTACACGAAATGGGTGTAAATTCTTCTTACTTTTTTGGTCCTTCGGCAAAGCCTTTTCACGAGGTAATCACGAAGTGGCAACGCGAGTTCCACACCAAATCTGGGGAAAACCATGCAAAATACTTCGATAAAGAAGGCTGGCTTTTCTTCACCAAAGAAGTGTATGATTTGCTATACCCTAGCTATGGCGATACTTGGCCTACTTACAACGGCGCTATCGGCTTTACCTACGAACAAGGCGGCTCGGGTAGGGCAGGAGTCGGCGTTTTGATGGAAAACCAGGATACACTTACGCTTGCCGATCGTATTGCCCACCACTATGCAGCAAGCCTTTCTACCATTGAAGTAAGCTGGAAAAACAAAGAGAAAATGATTGAAGAGTTCAATACTTATTTTGCCGAAGGAGTTTCCTCACCGTACGGAGCGTATAAAAGCTACGTGATTAAAGGGAGCAATCCGCCGGATCGCATCAAGGCACTCCTCCGTCTGCTCGACCGCCAAAACATACAGTATGGATATGCCACCGCAAGCAACCGTTCTATGCGGGGCTTTCGTTACCTCCAAAATACCGAAGCAAGTTTTACTCCCTCTGCAAACGATATTATAGTTAGCGCCTACCAGCCACATTCGCGCTTTGTAAAAGTGCTTTTCGAGCCTAAAACTATGTACGAAGATTCCCTCACCTATGATTTGACGGCTTGGGCACTACCGTATGTGTACGAACTGGAAGCATACGCTGTAACCGAGCGCCTTTCGATACAAGAAAAGCCGGTGGATTTTCCTTTCACACCTAACGAAGGTGGTACTGCCTATGCCTACTATGCCGAGTGGCTCGATTTCCAAGATGCTCAATTTTTGGCTGCCATTACAAAGGCCGGTATAAAGGCACGATATGCCGCACAGCCTTTCGTAGCCGAAGGAAAAACTTTTGCTAGAGGTACACTCATTATCAGTCAAGCCGATAATCGCAAGCATCCTGAGTTTCACAAAACCCTAGTGGAAATTGCAAACCAACTAGAGCAACCTCTCATAAAAGCGGCTACCGGTTTGGTAGAAGGTGGGAAAGATTTAGGTTCTAGCTCTGTGCGCTTTATTGAAATGCCAAGGGTGGCTCTTATCGGAGGAGATGGCGTTTCGCCTACCGCATTCGGGGAGTTGTGGCATTACTTCGAAGAGCAATTAGGATACCCTGTGGGCATCATCAACACCAACGACTTTTTCAGTGCCGATTTAAGCCATTTCAACACCTTAATTTTGCCCTCAGGCAGTTACGGCAGAATGTACAGTACACTCAAAGAGTTTTTGCGAAATGGTGGGAAAATCATCGCCTTAGAACGCGCTATCAATTCCTTCGCTGCCGATACACAAACGAGTTTAGGCGAGGTGTACGAGAAACATCAAGAAAAAATGCACATTCAAAACAAAAAAGAAGGAGATGATTTGCTTAAAAAATATGCAGAAGCGCAGCGAGAGCAGTTAACAGAAAGTGTAGAAGGTAGCATTTATAAAGTATACCTCGATGAAACCCATCCGCTTGGATTTGGAGATGACCAGTCCGTTCATTTCATTAAGCGCAATAGTAACACTTATCCATATCTTACCTCGGGGTGGAACGTAGGCGTTTTTAAAGAAGATAGCTTCGTAAGTGGTTTTGTTGGGCATACGCTTAAAGCAGAACTCAAAAACACATTGGCAATTGGTACAGAGCGCTTTGGAAGTGGGCGTATTGTTTACATGACAGACTCTCCCATTTTCCGAGGGTTTTGGCATAGTGGTAAACTCTTACTTGCCAATGCAATTTTCTTTGTAGAATAGATCTTTTGTACTCTCCTTTACATTAATAGCGAGGCAATCTACCCTCTATCGTCTCGCTATTATCTTTAAAAAGACTGAGCCGCCCTAGAATGTCAAGAAATTTGAGGTTTTAATAAACCGAACTCTCCCAAATAAATTAGTATTGAGTTAAAGCCCAACCGCCATGAGTAAGAAGTTAAAAACATTAATATTTATCAACTTACTGCTGTTAACTGCCATCATACTTTCTTTAACGCTACCAAATGCAAACCGTAAGCAAACCTCTTCCGAAGCATCGAATATTCTTTTCGCCAATCTTCCGCTCGATTCACTCGATAGACTAAAAATTGGAACGCATCAAATAGCCATTTCCACCGATAACGTTTGGAAAGTCGATAATGATTATGTGGCTCGCCCGAGCCAAGTAAACACAATATTGGGCATCCTTTCGCGCCTTGAAATTAAGCGTACTATTAACGCAGAAACCCTACAGCAGTTCCTACGCGATTCCACCACATACCAAGTAGAGGTTTTTGCCGACGACCTCTCTCTTGCAAAATTTACGTTAGGGCAAGCCGGCTCCGAAACTTGGTTAGCCACCTCCGAAAACAAAGGATACTATGTATATGTACCCGGCTTATTCTTCGATGCAAACGATTACTTTCAAATAAGTGAAAACCGTTGGCGCGATCGGCGCATTTTGCGGACTTCTTGGCAGACACTCCAACAACTATCGGTAACTTACACAGGCGACCCTGCCAACAGCTTCACCATTTCGTTCGATTCAACATTCTACACCGTAAGCGGCGTTACCCAACTCGACTCTGCCGCTGTGTATAACTACATCCAGCTATACGAGCAATTTGAGGTCAGCCAATTTGTGGACAACCCTTCCATTTCCGACAGCCTCAGCACAATCACCCCTCTTTGCGAAATGGAAGTAAAAGACCTACGTGCATCTTTGGGAGGGAAATTAAGGCTATACCCCGGCCCCAAAGGTGTATTTGGCGAGTTACTGCCTAATGGCGAAATCGTCGCCTTTAATCCTCAACAGCTTCGCACCTTTTTGGTAAGCAAAGAGTTTTTTATGAGGCAATAAGCCAATTAAACTCTTTTCCAGCCACCGGGCACCCATTTGTATCCTCGGCGTGTACTCACCCAACGTCCGGGAACATACCGAAAACCTTTGCGCGCCTGTATCTGATGCCCTTTCACCCATATATACTTCTTAGCTCGTCTATCCCAACGCCAATGCCCTTCCACCCAAATATGGCCTGCTTTTAATTTTGCAGGTCGTTGTACTACCACGGTAGGGCGTATCGGTTTTACTTTCACAACCACCTGTGCCTGGGCAGGTACACCTGCCAATAACATCAATCCTACAAAAGCGAAAAGAATTTTATACTGTTTCATGGTATTTAGTATGTTGATTTATCTTTTCGACGAAAGCCAAAACCAAAGGTTTAATGCCTCGTTGAAAAAAGTTCATTTTTCTCTAGCTCTTTCGCATTGTAAATTTGTATAGATTCGATAAGTTCTTCATCTCTAACGATAAGCCCTTCAACACTATGAGTACCGTTCTTTTTCAAGAAAAAATTGATAGCCTCATATCAGAAAGCAAGTATATCAGCCGCGATTTAAGCTGGCTGCAGTTTAACTGCCGCGTGCTCGACCAAGCCAGCGATGCTCGGCGCACAGTGTTTGAACGGTTAAAGTTCTTAGCTATTACAGCTTCTAACCTCGACGAATTTTTTATGATTCGTGTAGGGAGCTTATACAACTATCTCGATTACAACAAATCAAGAGTTGATTATTCAGGCTTGCGCGAAGACCAATTCCGTGTAAAACTGCTTAGCGATATCCACGATTTTGTGAAACAACAAAACAAAATACTGTTTAAAGAGCTTGCGCCTCTTTTCACAAAAAACGGTTTCACTATCAATTACTTTCACGAGATATCAGAAGAAGAACAGAAAGAAGCGCAGATATATTTTAAGAAAACCATCTTCCCGATGCTCACTCCCATGGTGTACGACTCGTTCCACACCTTTCCTACTTTAATGAACCAACTACTGATTTTCAGTGTGGTCACCAAAGAGAAACTCAATAACACGAAAGACGCTAAAAAATTATCGTTCATTCAAATCCCTCAAAACCTCCCTCGCTTTTTTGAAATTGTACGGAAAGATGAACTCGTATTTGTCCCGATTGAGTCAATCATTTTAGCCAATTTGCAAAAGCTTTTCCGCAACGTAGAAATCATTTCTGCCGATTTAATCCGGATTACTCGCAACGGCGATTTCACCCTCGATGAAAGTGAAGACTTGGAAACTGATTTTATTCAAGAAATCCGAAGCAAGCTGAAAACGCGTAGAACCGGACGAGTGGTACGCCTCGAAGTGCTTCCTGGCTATTCAAAATGGATGCTGAAACAACTTACCGAAAAATGGGGTATCGACGACTATAATGTATTCAACGAAAGTGAGATTTTAGACCTCACAGCCCTTTGGCAAATTGTAAAGCACTCTGCATTTAAATACCAAATTCCCGCACCGCGTGTACCGGTAGAGCCTATTGCCCTGCGCAATAACAATACCGATAACATTTTTAAGAAAATTCGTAAAAGGGATATCTTACTGCACCACCCCTTTAATAGTGCAGAACACCTACTCGAACTACTTGATGCCGCCGCTGAAGATAAAAATGTGCTTGCCATCAAGATGACTATCTACCGCCTCGCTGAAGATTCGCGCATTACCGCTGCACTGCTCAAAGCTGCCGAAAACGGAAAACACGTTTCTGCATTGTTCGAAATCAAAGCCCGATTTGATGAAGAAAACAACATTAAAGAATCAAAAAAACTAGAAAAAGCTGGCTGCTTTGTAATCCATGGAATTGGTACGCTGAAAACCCATACAAAGATGTTGCTTATTGTGCGGAAAGAAGGCGATCGCGTAACAAGATATGTCCACATGGCTAGTGGTAACTACAACGAAAGCACCTCGAAACTCTACACCGATATTGGGCTTATTTCTACGCGCGATGTTTACGGCGACGATGTGTCGGAGTTTTTCAATGCAATTACAGGCCACTCTTTTCCAACTCAGTACAAGACCCTGCTCACCGCGCCCGATTACATGCGCGACCAGCTCATCAGCCTTATTGAAACCGAAGCTCAAAATGCTCGCAAAGGCATAGTAAGTGGCATTGTAATGAAAATGAACTCTCTGCAAGACGATAAAATCATCGATGCCCTCTATGAAGCTTCGGGTGCCGGAGTAAAGATTAAATTAATTGTGCGAGGCATTTGCTGTATACGACCGCAAAGAAAAAACCTTAGCGAAAATATAGAGGTGTACTCTCTTGTAGGCGATTACCTAGAGCACTCTCGCTTGTTTTATTTTCATAATAATGGCGATCCGGTAGTATATGGCGGTAGTGCCGATGCGATGGTACGCAGTTTCGACCGCCGCATAGAATCCTTATTTCTCATTATAGATCCCAAAGCGAAACAAGAAGCTATCAATATCTTAGCTTATAACCTACGCGATAATGTAAACGCCTACGTAATGCGCAAAGATGCCTCATACGAGAAAATAAAAGTGGCAGAAGGAGAGAGCCCCTTCAATACCCACGAAACATTCTTCGATGTTACCGAAGATATCATCGACGACGCCTCCCTGTTCTAGTGAATAATACGAACATTTTTTAGTTGACCTAGTTATTTACTAAAAGATGTACATACATCAGTTATGGATACAAAAAAGAATCGACGTTCATTTCTCAAGAAAATCATTCCCTCTACGCTCGGAAGTGCCTTAGTCGCGCAAACGGGTATGAATCTATCAGCTGCTACCCCTATGGAAACAAAACCCTCTAGCCCCATTTTGCGAATAAAACCTCTTGGCTTTCAATGGGAAACCCAAGACCCTTTTTTATTCTGTGTACACCACGAAGATTTCTTCCCAAAAGGGAATGCTCAAATGGGCCCACAAGCCTCGCTTTCAGGAAGAAACCTTGGGAGCGATTTTCATATAAAAGATGGCTGGCGGATGTATCATGGAAAAACCGTTCCGGGTTTTCCCGGGCATCCGCACAGAGGGTTTGAAACAATCACAGTTGTACGAAAAGGATGGGTAGACCATTCCGATTCCCTCGGAGCAGCAGGCCGCTACGGAAATGGCGATGTGCAGTGGATGACCGCCGGCAAAGGGCTACAACACGCCGAAATGTTTCCTCTGCTTCATCAAGACAAAGAAAACACCTTAGAGCTTTTCCAAATATGGCTCAACTTACCCAAAGCTAGCAAATTTGTAGAGCCGCATTTTAAAATGTTATGGCACGATACCATCCCAAAAATTAACCATAAGGATAGTGCTGGGAAATCAACGCTTATCGAGGTAATTGCCGGAAACATCGAAGGGCATACTGCACCAACTCCACCACCCAACTCATGGGCGGCAATTGCTGAGCACCAAGTAGCCGTTTGGAATATTCGCATGGATGCCGGAGCTTCTTGGCAATTGCCCAGTGCCTCAGAAGGAGTCAACCGAACTTTATATTTATACAGTGGCGATTTACTCCACATAGGAGACCAAACACTACAAGGATACCATGCTGCCGATGTTCGCGCTACAGAAGCCCTTATGCTAAAAGCCGGACAGGAAAACTGCCATGTGTTGGTATTGCAAGGGAAACCCATTAACGAGCCTGTGGTACAACATGGTCCTTTCGTGATGAATACGCGTGCAGAACTACAAGATGCCTTTGAAGACTTCCAAAAAACGCAGTTCGGCGGATGGCCATGGCCTAGGTACGATTACGTACACGACCGCCAAAAACGGCGCTTTGCCCTATACGCCGATGGAACCGTAGAAGAAAAAGCATAACTACTACCCTTAATTGTTCTTAGCGGAAGAGGTAACCTATCATAGTTACCTCTTTTCGTTTTTATAGCCATTGTCAGCTTTTTGAAATAACCATAGTAGAAAAAGCAGGGTTATCATACTTTTGCCTGCCATACCAAAAGGGAAAGTACACTTTAGCAAAACCGGTTTGGGCATTCACTTTAAAACCAATACACACATGATTAAAAACTTAGAAACATTTGAAAACACACCCCCTGAAGTAGTTTTTGAGTGGCACGACTCTGAAACTGATGCCAAAGGCTGGGTGGTAATTAACTCGTTACGAGGAGGAGCCGCCGGCGGCGGAACGCGTATGCGCAAAGGACTCGACAAGCACGAAGTGCTCTCGCTTGCCAAAACAATGGAGGTTAAATTTACCGTTTCAGGCCCTGCCATTGGTGGTGCAAAATCGGGAATTGATTTTGACCCGAAAGACCCACGCCGCCGCGACGTGCTCAAACGCTGGTATAAAGCTGTTTTTCCATTATTGAAAAACTACTATGGAACTGGAGGCGATTTAAACGTAGATGAAATCCACGATGTAATCCCTATTACAGAAGGGTATGGACTTTGGCACCCGCAAGAAGGCGTTGTAAATGGGCATTTCAATGCTTCTAAAGCCAAAAAAATCCATATGATTGGGCGATTACGCCAAGGCGTTTCTAAAATTATTGAAGACCAAGAGTATATTCCCAACTCTGATAAAAAGTACACCGTTGCCGATATGATTACCGGTTTTGGCGTTGCCGAATCGGTACGGCACTACGAGCTTTGGCAAGGCGATATCCAATCGAAACGAGCCATTATTCAAGGGTGGGGGAATGTAGGGGCTACTGCAGCACTCTACCTTGCTAAGTACGGTGTTAAAATCGTGGGGATTATCGATAAAGATGCAGGGGTAATCAATACTGAAGGGCTAGGCTTACCCGAAATCAAAGAATTATTCTACAAGCGCGATGGCAATACACTCGTGGGAGATAACCTCATTTCTTTCGAAGAAGCCAATGAAAAAATTTGGGATACCCCGGCGGAAATCTTTATCCCTGCGGCGGCTTCTCGCTTAGTAAGTAAAGAACAAGCTGAACGGATGATGAACCAAGGCTTAGAAGTTATTTCTTGCGGGGCGAATGTCCCTTTCCAAGATCAAGAGATTTTCTTTGGTCCTATTGCCACTTTTGTAGATGAGCGCGTATCACTCATTCCTGATTTTATTGCCAACTGCGGAATGGCTCGAGTTTTTGCCTATCTTATGGGGGTTGATGAAGATATTCAGCTAACAGACGATGCTATTTTTAGCGACACTTCAAAAGTAATTCGTGCTGCTTTAGAAAAAACGCGTGCACAAAATAGTAACAAACTGCAAATCGGGAAAACTTCGCTTGAAATAGCCCTCAAAGAACTCGTATAATACTATCGCTAGCATTCACTAAAAAAGCCCTTCGAACTTAGTTTCGTAAGGGCTTTACATTTAAATAACTTCTGCTGAAATCCCCCTATCGTGGATGGCAGAGCACATAGGTGCTAGCTTTTCAAAGCTTCCTTCTTTTACCGAACATTTTCCTTTGTAATGGATAATGTAAGTACACTGTTCGGCTTGCTGCTGCGAGTGATCACACACTTCAATTAGCGTGCGAATTACATGGTCAAACGTATTGTAATCATCGTTATACACAATGAGTTGATTCTGGTCTTTCTGACCAATCTCAACATCTTCTTCCACTAAAACTTCGGTGTCTGTACTGTAAATAGAAAGCATGGTATTTACTTCTTTTTGTAAGGATTAATGAAGATGTTATCTAAAAAGTTTCTCGATATCTTGTAAATACAAAAGCTCTACAATTTTATTACCATCCGGTGTAAAGTTTGGGTTGCTGCTGGTAAATAATTGTTCAATTAAGCTTAGCATTTCTACGGTTTCAAGAGGCTTTTCGAGCGTACTTGCAGCGCGTTTTGCTAGAATTTTTGCTACTTTTTCGTGCTTACCTCCTTTTACAGAAACCGACGAATGTTTGATTTGTTCCACCAAACTTTCTATCAGTTCTTTTTCGTCAAGCTCTTCAAAATCGGGCGATACCCCATTCACCACAATGCTATTTTCGCCAAAAAGCTCCCACGAAATACCCAATAGTTCTATTTCCGTTTTCCATTCTTGCAGTAATGCAATATCGTTTTTAGGCAGTTCTACTGTTTTTGGGAAAAGAATTTTTTGAGCACCTTTTTCTTGTGTTTCGAGTTGTCGCACAAACTTTTCAAATAGAATGCGCTCGTATGCTGCCTTTTGGTGCACCACCATAATCCCGGAACGCGAAGGGTATAAGATGTATTTATTTCTTAACTGAATTGCCTGTTTTTCTTTCGTGCTGCTTTCTTCGATACTTTCCTGTTCGTCGAGTTCGTTGGCAGCACTTTTCAAGATAGTGGGAGCTTCTGGCATTGCAGAAGAAGGAATGGGAGAGGGCACGCTTTGCCGGTCTGTATAGAGTGTTTGCCAGTTTTTAAGGTTGTTTTGGGAGCGTTCATCGTTTTCTATATCGTTAATTGCCCACTTCTCATTAAACATATTTTTAAAGTGAGTTGGTGCATTTTGCGATGCATTCTCTAAAAAATTCACATCGGTACCAAAATCAATCGAAGCTTCTACGCTATAACTCGCTAACGACTGTTTCACCGCAGCGTTTACAATAGCATACAAGGTTCGTTCATCGTCAAACTTCACTTCTGTTTTAGTAGGGTGTACGTTCACATCGACGTGCCCGGGATCTATTTCGATATGGATTGCATAAAAAGGATAGTACCCATCTTTGAGCATGTTCTCATAAGCATTGGTTACCGCATGGTTTAGAAAAGGATGTTTAATAAACCTACCGTTTACAAAGAAATATTGCTCTCCGCGCGTTTTACGAGCAATTTCGGGTTTTCCAACATACCCCCAAATGCGTACATCTTGCACTTCTTCTTGGCAAGGAACAATTACTGAAGTATAGTTTTTCCCAAATATTTCAGTGATGCGACGAGCAAGCTTTCCGGGCCGGAAATGAAACGTTTCGAGGTCATCTTGGTAGAGAGCCATTGCAATCTCTGGGTTGGCTAGAGCTACTCGCTGAAATTCCTCGATGATATGTTTAAGCTCTACAGGGTTCGACTTCAAAAATTTACGGCGAGCAGGAACGTTAAAAAACAGGTTTTTCACAGCTATTGAAGTGCCAACAGAACAAGCTTCTGGCTCTTGGCTCAGCACTTCTGAGCCTTCTACACGAATAGCGGTGCCTACTTCGTCGGTTTCTCGGCGTGTTTTCAACTCTACTTGTGCTACGGCAACAATCGAAGCAAGCGCTTCGCCTCGGAAACCAAATGTTTTGATGGTAAATAAGTCTTCTGAGGTTCCTATTTTAGAGGTTGCGTGTCGCTCTAGACTCATACGTGCATCGGTAGGGGACATGCCGATGCCGTCGTCGTTTACTTGAATCAGCGTTTTTCCTGCTTCTTTTACAATTACCGAAATTGTATTAGCTCCTGCATCAATTGCATTTTCGAGCAACTCTTTCACTACAGAGGCTGGGCGTTGTACTACTTCGCCAGCGGCTATCTGGTTGGCAAGCGACTCGGGCAGGAGTTGTATAATATCTTGCATGGGATAGTTATCATTTGTTTAGCAGGCGTGTATCGAACGATTAACAATACCTGTATACCGTGTAGCTAGTATTCTTGAAAGAATCACTTGAATTTATCTTGCCTAATAAAATTTTTATAAAATTACAAATTATTCGTAAGCCGTTCAAATGTTATATTCTAACTAAAAAGCCTTCGTATTCTATTTAAATTCCCTTAAACATCAATCCTTTTTTTGTTTCTTCGCACCGCATTAGTTTTTTTCTATTGTATGCTTCTTACGCATTACTTTCATGGAATTTTGCAGTTATGCATTCCTTTTTTGGAAAATTTCCTCAAACATTGAGTTGTTATTTTATTTCTACACTAAAACTGAAAGAACGAAATCATGGAACTAAAAGATGTTGCAGCCATTTCGGGTAAACCCGGGCTTTTTAGGGTTGTAAAACCTACACGTAATGGCGTAATTGTGGAGACTATCGATGAGAAAAAACGCAAACTACCAATGAGTGCTACTCAGCGGATTTCTATTCTAAAGGAAATTACTATTTATACAACTACTGCCGAAGATTCTATTCCGCTTGAAGATGTATTAAAAAACATGCACGAGGCACATGGTATCCATGTTGAAGTGGAGGTAAAGTCGAGTTCGCGTTTGCGAGAGTTTATGGAGCAAGTACTCCCTGAATATGATCCACAGCGTGTGTACGATAACGATATCAAAAAGCTTGTAAAGTGGTTTAACATTTTGGGTGAGTTTGCCCCCGAAGTGCTCGAATCGCTAGGGAAAGATGCGGAGGATGCTACCGATGAAACACCGAAAACTGAGGAATAGAATAGCCTACGCTTTCAATAGATTATCATAAATACATTCACCATTTACCGACTCTTAAATTATTTATTATGCAAAGTTCACACAAATACAATATGGGAGTGATTGGCAACTGTGCTTACATGGCGTACATCGACGATCAAGCGAGTGTACAGTGGCTGTGTTGGCCTCGGTTCGATAGTGGATTTGTATTTGGTGGTTTGTTAGATAAAGACAAAGGCGGTACGTTTACAATCGTTCCTGAAGGCAATCGGTTTTCTACCGAACAGCACTACTTGCAAAACACGAATATCCTGCATACCGACTTCGAGACTACCGATGGGGCATTTCGCGTTACCGATTTTGCACCTCGTTTTTTGCAGTACGATCGGTATTTCAAGCCCCTTATGTTTATTCGAAAAATAGAACCATTACGGGGTACGCCTTCTATTAAAATTTCGTGCGAACCTACCGGCGATTATGGCAACATAAAAATGCAGAAAACGATGGGGAGTAACCATATTCGGTATGCAGGTTTGGAACAAGAACTTCGGCTTACAACCAATATTTCGCTGAACTATGTGCTAGACGAAGCCTCATTTATTCTTAGTGAACCAAAATATTTAGTCCTTACCTACGGAGTTCCGTTAGAAGCGCCTCTGGTAAGTACTGCTGAGCAGTTCTTACAAAAGACAACCGACTTTTGGATTAAATGGGTAAAATCGACTAGCATCGGGAATTTCTATCAAGAACGTATCATTCGTTCGGCACTTATTCTGAAAATTCACCAGTATGAAGATACCGGAGCTATCATCGCTTCAGGTTCCACTAGCTTACCGGAGTTTCCTCAAAGTACGCGAAATTGGGATTACCGCTACTGCTGGATGCGCGATTCGTACTATACTCTCACAGCATTTAATAACATCGGTCACTTTGAAGAAGTGGAAAATTATTTCCACTATATAGAAAACGTTACCAAAGCTGAAAAAAACCGTTATCAGCCTTTATACAGCATTGATACTTCTAAAAAATTAGTGGAAAGGGAACTGGATTTAACCGGTTACATGGGCAACAACCGTCCGGTACGGGTTGGCAACGATGCGTATACGCACATTCAGAATGATGTTTATGGACAAGTACTGGTATCGCTACTGCCTCTATATGTAGACAGCCGTTTTTCCAATGAGCAACGTATGCACTCTAAACGGCTCATCGAGCACTCTCTACAAAAGATTGAAGACACCATGTACGAACCCGACGCGGGGCTTTGGGAGTTTCGAAATTTAGCACAATTGCACTGCTACACGTTTTTGTTCCATTGGGCGGGTAGCTCAGCAGCTTATAAGATAGCCAGTTACTTTAACGACCGTGCCATGGCAGAAAAAGCATTACGCTTAAAACAAGAAGCTGCCTTGCAAATTGAAAAATGTAAACTTCCCGACGGTACGTATGCCCAGGCTGTTGGTAGCCCCAACCTCGATGCAAGCTGTCTACAACTCATTACTATGCAATACTTAAACCCGGCTTCGGAAACCGCTAAAATCCATCTGAAAAATATGGAAGATGGCTTAAAATCGGATGATGGTTTGTTCTATCGGTATCGCCACGAAGACGACTTCGGGGCTCCTGAGTCCACTTTTCTTATATGTGCTTATTGGTATGTAGAGGCCCTTGCTTGTGTGGGTAGGGTTGATGAAGCCATTCATTATTTCGAAAAACTCGATAAGTACACTAATCATCTTGGGCTGCTTAGCGAAGACGTGGACGCTACCGATGGAAGCCAATGGGGTAATTTTCCTCAAGCATATAGCCACGTAGGGCAGGTAAATGCTGCGTATCGGATCAATCAGAAACTAGGGCAACCAAGCTTTATCTAAGTTAACTGATATACTGCTATGAATAACCGTCAAAAAAATGCTATCTACTCCGTTGTGCTAATCACAGTAGTGTTGCTCGTTTATTTTTACCGAAACAACGTGCAACCAAAAGAAGAGGTACAACCTCATGATAATCTTATCCATTTGAAAGGGGTAACTATGGGTGTAGTGAACTATAACATTAAGTATGTACAAGCAGGTGCAGCTAATTACCAACCTGAAGTCGACTCGCTGCTTCAAGCGTTTAACCAATCGCTTTCGCATTATATCCCCGATTCTGAAATCTCTCGTTTCAATAAAGCTTCCGATAGCTTACGCTTAGAAAGCCGCTTTTTTTACCCTGTGCTTGCAGCTTGTAAAACTGTGTTTGAAGAAACGAAAGGGGCATTTGACCCTACGGTTTCTCCTCTTATTAATGCTTGGGGTTTTGGCCCTGATAAATCTCCAATACCGAAAGACTCCGTTTCTATCGACTCGTTACGCCAATTGGTAGGGTTTCAGCAAATTTCGTTTACAAAAGAAGTTGTTCGGAAATCTTCCCCTTTTGTATCGCTTAATTTTAGCGCTGTGGCAAAGGGGTATGCCGTTGATATAGTTGCTGAGTTTCTCGAAGCAAAGGGAATTCAAAGTTACATGGTAGAGATCGGCAGAGAAGTTCGCTGCAAAGGTGTGAACGCTAAAGGAGAAACGTGGCGTATCGGGATTGTAAACCCTAACTACAAAACGCAACCTAACCAAATGCTCAATGCTACGGTAGCTTTAGAAAACCGATCGCTAGCTACTTCGGGCAATTACGAAAACTATTATGTGAAAGATGGGAAACGCTTTGCTCATACCATTAATCCAACAACAGGCTATCCGGTAGAACATAATTTATTGAGTGCTTCGGTGTTTGCACCCGACTGCATGACAGCCGATGCGTATGCCACGGCACTCATGGTAATGGGAACTGCCCAAGCTAGAGCGTTTCTAGAAGAGCACACCACTTTAGACGCTATGCTCATTTACGAGGAAGAAGGTGAAATTAAGACTTTTGTAACTGCTCGCTTACAACCCTTTGTCGAGCAAGTGCTATAATGCCAGTTCTATCTCAAAAAAACTTTTCCTAGAGGTGCATTTGCATTTCGTACTGAGTAATCCAAGGGATAAATCCCATTTCCTCTAACATTTGAAGTGCTTCATGCGCCGTTTGTTCTACATTCAGGATACTAACGTTTGTTCTGTGTGTAAGGAGTTGTACTGCTCTAACCATTTGGTGTTCAATACCACATTTTCTGTATTCAGGATGTACCCCAAATTGTGAAATTCTTGCTAAATGGGGAGTAAAAAGGATATAGCCCACCAATGTTGTTTTTTCGTAGGCTTCGAGTACTACCTCGTTTTGTAATCCTCGCATAATTGCCTCTTGGGAAAACTGCCAAGAAGGATTATAAAGGGCTAAAGGCTGATAGGCTTCCCAATCAGGCAGGTTAACTTTATGCATTTTGATAGGAATCTGAGCAGATGTCTGAGTAATGGGCTTGTGAAGTTTAGCACATAAGAATTTTCTGCGAATTTGTAAGCCAACCGACTCATATGCTTTCACGGCTACTTTATTTGTATCGATTACTTCCAATACCGTTTGGCTAATTTCGGTTTCTTTCCACCTTGGCAATAAAAAATCGTACATTTTTCGAGTTAGACGGTTCCCGCGGTAAGGCGAAAGCACCCCTGTACCTGCATTGTATACCGTCTTTGTATCCTCAAATGTACCTGCGCCTACCAACACAAAGCCACGTAGCTCTTCTGAGGATACAACTCCTGCCGAAAGAGCAGGGACAAACCCCACGCGTTCCATTCTACTCCGAAACTCTTCGAGCGTTGGGTTCATCGAAATAGCATATCCTTCAAAAGCTTTGATAAGTGCAGTCCGCACCGACTCTAACGAGACTCCTTGTAATGTTTGCATTCGGTTCACGCTCTGCCCAGATGTAAGGTTTTCTTTACGATTTGGTAAAAATTGCATAATTTTCAAACTTGACTTCACAATTAACTACCCTATGACGAAATCGTTGCGCACTCCTACGCTCTTTGAAGCACTCATTCCTATCATATTTCTTATCATAGCCCTCAGCATAAATGTAATTGTATTTGGCGACGATGGGCTATCGGGCTCCAACCAAATCATTTTAGTACTAGCCACAGCTATTGCCGGGTTAGTTGCTATGCGGTTAGGCATGAAATGGGATGCGTTGCTAAAAGGCATGACGGATAGCATAAGCACTGCCATGTCGTCGATTATGATATTATTGATGATTGGCTCACTAGCAGGTACTTGGCTGCTCAGTGGCATTGTACCAGCCATGATTTACTACGGATTGCAAATTTTGAACCCGAGTATTTTTCTGTTTGCTGCCTGCATCATTTGTGCGGTTATTTCACTAGCTACGGGCAGTTCGTGGTCAACCATTGCCACTATCGGTATTGCCTTGCTTGGTATCGGGCAAGCCTTAGGCCTTTCTGAAGGAGTGATTGCCGGTGCTATTATTTCCGGAGCCTATTTTGGTGATAAAATGTCGCCTCTTTCCGATACGACTAACTTAGCTCCCGCCGTAGCAGGTACTACGCTGTTTACACACATCCGCTATATGACCTACACTACCGTCCCTTCTATTTCCATAGCCTTACTTTTATTTTTAATTATCGGTTTTAATGGTGAAGGGAATGCAGACCCTGCCGATGTTGCCGCAGTACTTTCTGCTATTGAAGGTAGTTTCAACCTTAATCCATTGCTATTTGTTGTTCCTGTCGTAGTGATTGTAATGATTATCAAAAAAGTACCAGCTTTACCCGCATTATTGGTAGGAGCTTTGTTAGGAGGAATATTTGCTGTCATTTTTCAGCCAAAAATCATTGAACAGATTTCTGGCGTTTCTGATAATTATACCCTTGCCTCTTACATTGCTGTGATGAAATCGCTTTATGGTAGCATCGCAATTGTTACAGATAACAGTATGGTAAACGAACTGCTTTCGGCAGGAGGTATGGCTGGTATGCTCAATACCATTTGGCTTATTTTAGTAGCTATGATGTTTGGCGGAGCGATGGAAGCTGGTGGAATGCTACACCGCATCACCAGTGTAATTATCACCTATTTTGCCAAATCGAATGGTTCACTCATTGCTTCTACTGCTACTACATGCGCATTTTTTAACGTAACGGCTTCTGACCAATACTTAGCCATTGTGATTCCAGGAAAAATGTATGCGGAAACCTTTAAAGAGCGCGATTTAGCTCCTGAAAACTTGAGCAGAACGTTGGAAGACTCTGCCACAGTTACCTCTGTGTTAGTGCCCTGGAATACATGTGGTGCTACCCAAGCTAGTGTATTAGGAGTTGCCACCGGTACTTATCTTCCGTATTGCTTTTTTAACATCATTAGTCCGTTTATGACTATCACCTTCGGGTTTTTCAATATTAAACTACGGAAACTGAGCGAGAAATTAGCAAAAAAAGAATCATAGAAATACCTGAATAGTAAGGTTTTAAGTTCATAATATTTGGGGTAAACAAGAATTTATCGTAGTTTTGCAGCCTTAAAAATCGATTATTCGTTCATAACTTAATACAACATGAAATCTGAAATTCATCCTGAATACAGAGAGGTGGTTTTTCAAGACCTTTCTAGCGACTTGAAATTTATCACGCGTTCTACTGTACAAACAAAAGATACCATTGAGTGGGAAGATGGCACCACATATCCTTTGGTAAAAGTGGAAATTAGCTCTGCTTCGCACCCTTTTTATACAGGTAAAAACACTTTTGTATCGCGTGCCGGTCGCGTAGAGCGTTTCAACCAAAAGTATAATCGCAACAAAAAATAATTTACAGCTTTTCAAGCTAGACATAGAGAGCCATTTCCTTATTTGGAAATGGCTTTTTTCATGCCTATAGCATCTATGTGTAAGAAAATGCCTGGGTAACTTTTGCGTTCTTTGTATGTGGAAGCTTTTCATTTTGGCATACTCCCTCTGTGGGCTATTTGGCTTTTTTTGCTCTTTCGGTCTACAAAATCAAGAGCGTTACGATTGCATTTTTTTATCGCCCTCCCTTTGAAAGTTGCTGCCGGGTTTGCCCTCGGAGGCGTTTACCAATGGTATTTTGAGCAGGGTAGGGGAGCCGATACTTTTGGGCTATTCTACGATGGCGTATGGCTTGCTCAATTGGCATATCAGAATTTCTGGCAATATGCTGATTTCTTCTTTTTCAGCGATTGGGAAACCGATCAGCATATCTATCAGCAACTTTATATTAAAAATCCGCGAGGGGTAATTTTCTCGAAGATTGTCAGCATATTTGCCCTTTTTGCCGGGTCATCGTATTGGGCGGTTTCCCTTTGCTTTTCTTTATTGAGTTTCACAGGAATTTGGTGGTTTATTAGGCAAATAGCTGCATACCGAACAGAACTTACCCCATCGGTTATAGGGGCATTTTGTTATGTTCCTTCCGTAGTGTTTTGGTCGGCAGGCATTATGAAAGAATCGCTTTTGATGTTTTGCTTATGCAGCTTAGCGGCCATTTTTATAGCCTTTTTTCTAGCCCCTCACAAAAAGAACCATCATACAGGATGGTGGATAACACACATTGGAGGGCTTTTACCCTTAGGGTATCTCTTACTAGCTTTAAAATACTATTATTTTGCAGTGATGTTCCCTCTTTTATGGGCAAGTGGTTTAGCGCTTTCTTTTCCTAGAAAAGCCACTGAAATATTTTATGGCAGCCTACTAATTGCCTTTATTGTAGCTTCGTTTTCGCACCCTAATTTAAACCTTTCGTTTGTGCTGGAAGCCCTTGTACGCAATAACTTGATTATGGCAAGTCAAACGTGCAATCCTGAGAATTTATTAAACTTTCAGCATCTCACTCCTGAAATTACCAGTATGCTCCGCAACGTTCCCATCGCTCTTTGGGAAGGATGGACTCGCCCCTATATTTGGGAATCCGGCAACTTTTTAAAAAAAATAGCCGCCATAGAAACCCTAGGGACTACGCTTTTGCTTTTTGTTGCATTGCTGCCGCCGTATCAATTTCCTAAAAACAACCAGGATAAAATAGTACTGAGCGCCACAGTTATTTTCTGCTTACTACTGTGGATAATGCTTGCGTTGGCTGCTCCTAATTTAGGAAATTTAGTACGCTACAAAAGTGCTTTCTTACCCTTTGCACTTTTCATTATTTTCGAAGCCATCCGCCGCAAACCTTATGTACAACAAGTAATCAACTCAGTATGCAACTTCCTTTTTATCAAGTAGATGCCTTTACTAACCAAGTGTTTAGAGGGAACCCTGCCGCAGTTTGTCCTTTAGAAAATTGGTTGCCCGATTCGCAGCTACAAGCCATCGCCGCCGAAAATAACTTATCAGAAACTGCATTTTTTATAACACAACCTACCGATGGCAAATATCCATTGCGATGGTTTACGCCTACTGCTGAAATCGATTTATGCGGACATGCTACGTTAGCTACGGCATTTGTTCTTTTCGAGCAATATAAGCTTTCTGAAAAGATGCTATCGTTTAGCACACAGAGTGGAACCCTCTCCGTAGAAAAGCGCCGAGATTGGTACTTTTTAAACTTTCCATCGCGCAAGCCAACGGTGCCTGAAGTAGTGCCTGAAGAGCTTACAAACGATAGTGCTTTAGGAATTGCCCCTCAACACATATTAAAATCGCGCGATTTTGTACTAGTGTTCCGCAACGAAGACGAAGTCAGGCAGCTACAACCCAATTTTGCAATTTTAGGGGAAATACCTAATGTAATTGGGTTTATCGCCACTGCTCCTGGGAAACATGCCGATTTTGTTTCGCGCTTTTTTGCTCCTGCAGTTGGAGTACCTGAAGATCCGGTTACTGGCTCGGCTCATAGCAGTCTGATTCCGCATTGGGCCGAAAAACTGGGCAAACAGGTTTTAACTGCGCAACAGCTTTCGAGCAGAGGGGGCGAACTACAGTGCAAGCAGCTAGATAACCAGCGCGTTGAAATTGGCGGGCAGGCAGTGTTATATGCAGAGGGTACTTTATACCTATCTTAACATTTAGTTTGGGTATCGCTTTTCGTGGCGTACCTTCGAGCTTATAAAAGCTATCAGACCTTCGGTGCAATTTTTCAATATTTCATATCGCTCTTTAAAACAGATAGGGCTATTAACTGCCATTTTAGGATGGCTCTTATTAGTGGGTCTGGGCATACACGAGCAATCGCCTCAAGTGTTTGACTCACTTTGGGAGCAACCTTCTACAAGCTTTGCCAAAAGCTTGCTTCTCAATTTATTTTTTTTAGGGAGTTACTTATATGCTTCACTGCGGATCCGCGAGGTAAACTCAGATTTTAACCACCTCATTGGGCGGGTTTTTGTTACCGGGCTTGTTTGTACTTTTATTTCAGGAAGCCTCACCCTTTCTCTATTCTTCTTAGAAGATTACACAGCCAATTCCTCTCCTTTACTTTTTTCTGTTTTTTTTCATGTTGAATTTGGTCTTTTCATTGCGTTTTTGTTGGCGGCTTTCACCACTTGGAAACGGATGATTCTGTTCGAAAAAGGAAAGTTTACCGAAAAAAGCTGGCAGCTATTCGAGTATGTTTTAGGAGCCATGCTTATTTATAATTTTTTCCATCTAGGGAAAATAGACACCTATTATTTCAATGTCCCTTTTGCTGTTCTTTTAGTATGGATTGTCGTTCTTTCTACTAATGTTCGCTGGGTTCCCATACTCAATTTTAACCAAAAACTTTTAGCCATTGTACAACTACTGATTATCCTATTTTGCTTAGCCTATTTTTTTACAAGCATTACCTCGTACTTCTATCATGAGCCGCTTGTTGCCGACGACCTCTCCAAAAGTGTGGTAGCTTCTACCTTATTTGCTTTCGTGTGTACTTACGCCTTGGTTTCGCTCTTAGTGATGCTGTTCAACTTACCCACTACTTCTGAGTTTGAGCGGAAATTCAAAGAACTCACACTCTTTCAACAACTCAGTGAAGAGATTTTAGAAGGTGAAAACGAAGCACAAGTATTTGAGAGCCTGCTCGATAGTGCCTTTAGTTCTATCCGTGCCGATGCCGCTTGGGTAGAAAGCTCTAAAGCTTCTTTGCTAATTACTAAAGAAATCAACCCAAAATATGTTACGCTTATCCGAGAGTTTGTAGAGAAACAAGGATACCAATACGATAAAACTCAACGATTTCACCGAAGGCTACTCAGCGGTTCATCTTGGCCTATCCCTTACGATTCGGTGCTAGTTACCCCACTGGTAAGTGCCAACCGCGAGCAATTTGGCGTACTTTTTTTACTACGAAAGGTAAACAATGCGTTTGATCAGGTTGCCATTTCGATGATTAACAACTTTGCCTTACAAGCGGGCATTGCTATACAAAACTTTCGTTTGCTCTCTGCTTTGGTAGAAAACCAACGGTTTCAGAACGAGCTGTACATAGCTCGTAACATTCAGCAAAAACTATTTCCTTCTATCCCAAACAGCCATTATTATGAAGATTTCGAAGTATTTGCTCATTCAGAATCGGCAAACGAGGTGGGTGGCGACTACTACGATTTTTATAAAATTGGCGAACAGAAATACGCTGTAATTATCGCCGATGTTTCGGGCAATGGAGTTTCGGCTGCATTTTACATGGCGCAAATGAAAGGTATTTTTCAATGCTTAGTTCCTTTAAACTTAAACCCCGATAAGTTTATGATATATGCGAATGCCGCATTGAGCAACTGCTTGGAAAAATCCTCTTTCATTACGGCTACGTATTACTACATCGACACACAATATCGGCACATCTATTTAGCCCGAGCAGGGCATTGCCCAACATTGTATTTCAATAAGCAACATCATTCCGTAAAATACTTAGAAAACAAAGGGCTCGGTTTGGGGATTCTTCGCAACGAAAAATTTAAGGACTTTGTAGAAGTTGACATGATAAAATATGAACCCGGCGACTTATTGGCACTCTATACCGATGGTATTGTGGAAGCTAAAACACCTGAAGGAAAGCAGTTTGGCTATAATCGTTTACAACAGTTTATGGAACAACATGCCGAAATGCCCCTCGACGAAATGTACCAAGAACTTATCAAACATATATTTCAGTTTACACAAACTGAAACTATTGACGACGACTTTACCGTTATTTTCATCCGTTTTTAAGCCATGACCGATACTGATATTGAAAAGTTGCTGCAGCAAATTGAAACTGAAATGCAAGACGATTTGGAGAGTGTACTCTACCTACCTGCCAATGAGTTTTCTACCGAAACACTACAGCGGTTATGGCTTGAGTGGGAAAAGCGTTACTACACCTTTCAGCGACAAATGAAATGGTGTAACCGAGTTGGAGGGAGTACTCTAGTCTTTTTTATGGCAAGTGTCGTCCTGTTTATTATAGGGTATGTTGCTTTATCGAGGGTATTTTTAGTACTATTCGGGATAGCACTTATTAGCACAATAATCGGGTATGCTTTACTGATGAAACAGTATGGTGTAGGTATTAAACAAGACTACATCGGTAAGGCAATCTATAATGAGCTTACCAAACGCCAAAAAGAGTAATACTGCTAGGCGCATTTCAAATATTTACAGTTCAAATTGGTTTACATCAACTATGCGTTTTTCGATTTTTATTTGCATTATTTTAGTACTAGGCGCGGCTTGTTCTGGCAACGATGATACGCCCCCTTCGCTCGAAGTACCGACGATTAACTTTCAATCGGAAAATATTGTGGTAGAAGCTCCTTCTGAACTTCGCTTTGACGGACTCTTCTCAGATGATGATGCTACTGATTCGTTAGAGTTGCGTATCATGCCTATATCTACTTCAGCAACGCCAGGGTTTGTTACCTCGCGAAGCCCCTTCTTGTTTGCAGAAAAAACCGAAATGGGTGGAAAGCGAACTGCCATTACGCGGTTTATTACTTTACCCGAATCTGCTGCTGAGGGTAATTATGAACTGATAGCAGGCTTTCAAGACAATTCCGGAAATGTTGCCGATTCGGTTCGCTTACCTTTTCAGCTTTTCAATGTGGCTCCTTATTTGGAGCTTTCGGTAAATACGGATACGGCTATTATAGTCTCGCCAAGTGACTCGCTCGCGTTAATCGGGAAGGTATCATATGCTTCTAGCCAATTAGAAAGGGTGCAATTTCAAATTAGTGGAAAGGGAAATTATAATGTGCGAACGTTCTCGAGAACCGACTCTACTTTAAGCTCTAATACACTATTGTTCGATTTTAAATTTGGATTTCCAACCACTGCCGATACAGGCACATATGCCATTGAAATTACGGCTACCGATACAGCCCAAGTGCCTAGTTCACTTGTAGTTCCTGTTATTTTACAGTAAAAAAAGCTGCCTAAATAGGCAGCTCATAAGGTTTGTTCAAGGAAAAAAGGAAATTTTAAGCAGGGACACGTTCTGTAGTTCCGTGGGAACCCAACGTTACATATTTACCTTCTGCTAACTCTTTTTGAATCTGTTTTACTGTTTTTGAAGACCCGTCGTGACTCCAACCAGGTTCCCCAAAGATATACATGAGTTTATCTTTGAAGGTAGGTGCGCGTTTTACATCTCTCCAAATACTACGATACTCGTGCGAGACAATGTCAAACGGGTTATGGGTTTTCGGTGGGTGAATCACTCCGAATTTAGGTTCAATTCTATCATCTAAATATAAAAATGAACCAAAAAGTCGATCGAAAATATTAAGGAAGCCCCCATGGTTCTTATCTAAGTATTCTAAATTTTGTGAGTGGTGGACTTGGTGCTGCGTTGGAGTGTTCATAAACTTTTCAAGAAACCCTAAACGGGGTACCGATTTTGTGTGTAAATGAAACTGGTAAATAGCTTGAATACCCAAACATGTAGCTACCATAATTGGGTGAAACCCTACAATAGGCATCCACATCCAAAACATGGGTTTATAAAATAGAGTAACCCAACCATTGCGCACACCTGAACCCAAATTAAAGTTTTCTGATGAATGATGTACAATGTGAGCAGCCCATAAAACACGAACAGTATGGCTCAAGCGGTGGTACCAATAGTAATTGAAGTCGTCAAAAAATTGACAGATAATCCAAACATACCATGCCCAACCAAAGTACTCGTAGCCAAAGAGTGCCATGCGAACCGGTTTGAACACTTCAAAAAAGAAATAAAAGGCACCAATAGAGGCGAGTTTGGTAAAGGTTGCTAGAATGGCTGCACCAGCTCCCATAGAAAGGCTCGCAAAGAAATCATTCCAATAGTACAAATGGCGCTCGTGTTTAAGACTCAGTACGATTTCGAGGATGATTAAGACTGCAAAGAAGGGCAATGCATAAATTAAGGGATTGGTAATGTTGAACTCTACTAGTTCCATAAACTTTTAAAATCGATTAGTGTATTGATTGCAAGAATAATGTAAGTCTATCAAAAATAACCCTTTCGTGTTGTTTCAACAAAGTTGGTTTTTAAACCATCATGGATATGACCTCCGTTTTTATGATTTTGTTATTTCTTTTTTGAAAATAGGTTAGCAATTCTGCCGAAGGTTCGTTTTTCAAATTCCCAGAAAAAACGAAATTGCCCTAACAAGAAACCAAACCCTAGTAATAATATTTGGTATAAAGGCAGTACGATGAATAGAACTCCAAGCATTTTCACCCACCAAGCACTTTGGGGGGTAATGCCAAAAAGTATGTAAAAAGGCTTTTTCACATATAAAACGCTTGTACCGGTTAGGGCAAATACTAGCAAAATCACGATGACTTGCCACGGGCTCTCGACTCCCCAACGTTTTTTCAACTTTTCAATCCAATTCATACGATGTATTCAATATTATCTTCCGATACGATAGGTAGCGACATCATGCGTAGATAAACCTGTGCTGTTGCTACTACATCTCCACAGCAATATTTTGCAATTTTATGTAAGCTTTCCTCTTGATAAAACAGGCGGTTTACTTGGCTTCCGTCCATTTCTGTTTTACTGCTGGGTATACCTAATATATGTGAGAGTAATTCGAGCGACACAAAGGTACGGATATCGCCCATCCGCCACATTTCCATGGTATCGATGTGTGGAATTTGCCAAGGACTTTTCCCATAGAGTTGTAAGGCTTTGGGCAGTGGGATACCGTGTATGATCATCCGGCGAGCAAGGTAAGGGAAATCGAACCCTTTACCGTTATGGGCTACAAGCCGCAACTCTTCCGTTTTTACATGCTTTTCCAGCAGTGTTTTCAGGGAGCGTAATAACTCTTGCTCTGTTTCAGCTGTAAAGGCCTTCACCCGAAATGCAAGTTCTTTCACGGAGTTTATATAGAAAAAACCTACACCAATCACTATGATTTTGCCAAACTCTGGCAATAAAGCAGCCTTTGGATATAAGTCTGAAGGAGTATTTTGCTGGTCCCACTTAGCCGCCTTCTTGTTCCACAAATCTTGTGTACGCTCGTCGAGGTCGTCGTAAGATGGCTGAGCAGATACGGTCTCAATGTCAATAAATAAGAGTTCTCTTAAATAGTCGATGGGGAATGCCATAAGTATGCGGAATTTTCCTAATTAAAGGATAAAGGTAAAACATCTTCTTCGACTTAGGTTTATTCAAAATCAAGTCGTTTTCTATAAATTACTACTTTCATCATAAAACGTATTGCTCATCCACAAAAATCGCCATGCGCTACGCTTCCTATCTATTCGTTTTCTGTGTATTTGGGCTTTTTGCATGTAATCGCTCAAACCAATCAAGCAACTTTACTCAAAGTAAAATGGAAATATTACACAAAGAAATCATCGAAATTTTTGAGAATACTTCAGGGGAATATGCATTAGCATTTCAAGAGATTGGTGGCGAGGCTCCTAGTCAACTACTAATAAACCACGACACAGTATTTCATGCTGCAAGTACCATGAAAACTCCTGTAATGATAGAAGTATTCAAGCAAGCAGCTGAAGGAAAGTTTAACTTGACGGATTCTATCCTTGTCAAAAACACTTTTTATAGCATTGTGGATAGTTCCGAGTATTCGCTCAGCACTACCGACGACTCTGAAGACAACTTATATAGCATTATCGGCAATAAACGAACAATCGATGCACTTGTATACGATATGATTATTTGGAGTAGTAATCTGGCAACAAACCTAATGATTGAACTGGTTGACGCACAAAAGGTAACAGCAACTATGAGAAAAATAGGTGCTAATAACATTAACGTACTTAGAGGAGTTGAAGATATCAAAGCCTATGAACGCGGCCTAAATAACACTACTACTGCGTACGATTTAATGGTAGTTTATGAGAAAATTGCCAAAGGGGAAGCCGTGAGTAAAAGAGCATCCGAGCGCATGATTGAAATTCTGCTAGACCAAAAATTCAACACTATAATACCTGCTAAACTGCCTGATAATGTGAAGGTTGCTCATAAAACAGGATGGATTTCCACAGTACACCATGACTCAGGCATCGTGATTTTGCCTAATGGAAAGCGTTATGTTATTGTATTACTCTCCAAAAATTGGGATAACGACACGGAAGCAGTAGAAGCAATGGCAACTGTTTCGAAATTGATATACGAGTTTATTATTCAAAAAAACGAAAACCACTAATGAGTTTACTATTCGATAATTTTATATCGTGGCAAGAGCACTGTAATACCCAAAAATTAGCTCTTTTCCAGCCTGTATTAAATTATGAAATTGAGCAAAAAGGGAGGACTGAGGCTGAAATATGGAATGGTATTGCTATTTCATACAGTGTAATGAAAGATGCGGTTAAAACAGGCCTTACTGATGATATGACCTCGCGGTCAGGTATGGTAAATAATGGAGGGAAAAAGGTATTCAATCATAAGCAAGCTGTACTATCACGCGAATTTCAAGTATTAGTGGCCCGTGCACTGGCAGCAAAAGAGGTAAACTCATGCATGGGTCGGGTAGTAGCCGCCCCTACAGCAGGAGCTTCAGGCATTTTGCCCGGTGTACTGGTAACACTACAAGAAATTCATCAACTACCTGATAAAACAGTACATGAAGCATTGTTAGTTGCTGCAGGTATCGCACTAATTATAGAAAAAAATGCCGGTTTAGCTGGTGCTGTCGGAGGATGCCAAGCCGAAACTGGCAGTGCTGCAGCTATGGCTTCAGGTGCTATTACTTATGCTTTAGGCGGTACTACCCAGCAAGTATTTAATGCAGTTGCCATTACAATCCAATGCATGCTCGGCCTTGTCTGCGATCCGGTTGCAGGTTTAGTTGAAGTACCATGCATTGTACGCAATGCTAGTGCGGCTGCTATCGCTAATAGCTCTGCTCAAATTGCGCTTTCTGATGTTTCTGCGGTAATCCCAGTAGATGAATGCGTGCAAGCTATGGGCGAAATTGGGGAAAGCATGGAAGAACGTTACAAAGAAACAGCCCTTGGGGGGCTAGCTGCTACACTCACCGGTAAACGAATAGCCCAACAAGTCCTTATCTCTGATATTGAAATCATGGAAGAAGAACAAGAAGGAGACTCTTCCTCTTAAATTTGATGATATACATCATTTTAATTTTCATGGTATAGCAGTAGTTTCAGGTTCATACTTAACCAAACACCTAGAAACCATGAAACCGATTAACAACCTATATGACTTATTCGTAGAAATTCTTCTCGATCGTTACGATGCGGAAGTACAACAAACGGAAGCACTCCCACTAATGATTCAAAAAGCTGCATCTACTAAACTTAAACATGTTTTACGAATTAGTTTAGAACACTCTAGAAAACATTTAGAACAACTCAACGATATTTTCGCTAGTCTACATTTAGACCCATTGGCAGAACTTTCTGAAAGTGCTTTGGGTATTTTCCACGAAACTTGGCAACTTATCGATCGTTGTACAACACAGGAAATCACTGATGCTACTATTGTAACTGCTGTTCAAATGATTCACCACAACGATATTGCCGGATATGGTACATTGAGTTCATTTGCCAAGTCTCTCGAACTTGATGAAATTAGTCATATTTTTCATGATATACTTATCGAAGAAAAAGATAATGATGAGCTATTAAGTGAAGTAGCTGAAACAAGTATCAACCTAAGAGCGCTTCCACCTCTTGCCGATTTACAATAGTTTCTCATAAAAAAGGCATCATTTAAATTGATGCCTTTTTTATTATTTCCCACCTGAAACCGAACGTCCCCCTGCTGAAGAAGATGAGTACCGAGCACCTGCTCTACCTGAGTTATAACTACTTCTGCTAGCATTGCTACTCATGCGGCTCACATAACTCCGTTGAGATGTATAGGAACTGGAGCTACTTCGGGCTACTCGCTGGCGCACTCTTTCAGAAAACGTATTTCTACCTTGTATCTTTGAGGAATGGCGGCTATCAGTACCATACGCATATTTACCTGAAGCCGTGTAACTTCCGTAGTAGGAAGATTTACCCTTATAATCGTTTAAATAACTATAATAATCATAATTATAAATGGGGTAATGATGACCAAACATGCTCTGTAAGAAAGCATATTTCCCATAGAATGCCCAAAAAGTATCTCCATTGTCATCTTGTTTCCACTCCCCGTACTGCATATTTCCGACGTAACGATTATAACCAGGTGGTGCACTATAGGCTATTTCTTCATTCTCATTCATAGAAAGAATTTCCATATCTAAATCTTGTGAGTAATAATCAAAAGTGGTATCGCTCACAGAAATCCAAGAGGTAATAGTATCGTAAGGTTGCTTATTTATATCTTCTAATACAACTTTATATTTATGCTGAAACACTGTGTCTGTATTAGGTACTTCAATCAGCATATCGTACAATATCACTGCGTAGTTTTTTTTGTTCTCAATAAAAGGCTCTATTGATGAACGTACTTCTTGTAAAGCTTTATTTGTGTACTCCTCACGTTGCAGTTTTTCTTTTGCTTGGATAGACTTGATTTCTTCGATACGCATTTGAGCTTTTGGATAGTTCTCGTTGTCAGTATCTACCCTCGAATAATAATCCACCGCATCGATATAGTCTTTTCTTTGAAAAGCAGCTTCGCCTTTTTCAAATTTTTTTTCTTCTACGAATATGATGAGTAATACAATTGCAAGAAAAAACATATTGAATAACCAAGCCCAAAAACCAATAAAACTGTAGACTATTTTTTTTATTATAGGGCTGTCCCTTAACCATACTCCTATAAGCCCTATAGGGAATATGGTAAGCAGAAAAATTACTAATAATCCTTTTTTGTCATACCATTTTTTTGAAGATTCCATCAATACATCTATTTCTAGGTGAGATATCTGATAAATATGATTGAATTAAGTTACTAAATCTAATGCTAACTAAACATGAAATTGAAAGGTGTCTATAAAAAAAGGAAGGGAGTGATTTACATTAAATACTCCCCTCTACAATATGATAGTAAAAAAATTTACTTTCCGAGGTATACCATTAAAATGGAAATGTCGGATGGGTTTACTCCACTTACGCGCGATGCCTGCCCCACAGTGGTTGGACGAATTTGAGACAGCTTTTCTTTAGCCTCTGATGACATTGCCTTTATTGCATGATAATCGATACCGTCTTTGATTTTATAGTTTTCCAATTCGTTAATTTTCTCTGCCAATACTTGTTCTTTCTTTATATAAGCATCATACTTCAAATTAATTTCAGCTTGTTCAATCGCGTGCCTATCAAAGCCTGTAAATTCTCTTTGAAGTTCAGGTATACTATCTAGTATAGCGTCCATCTGTATATTAGGGCGTTTCACAATCTGTTCTAACTTCACCTTTTGCTTTAATGGTGCAGAGTTTTGTTGTTGCAAAAAAGGATTTAGTAGATCGGGGGTAACGCTAATATCTCCCAGCTTTTTCCAAACAGCATTCCATTGTTGCTGTTTATGCAATACTTTTTGGTATGCCGTTTCTGTAGCTAGCCCAATTTCATACCCTCTAGGTGTAAGGCGCAAATCAGCATTATCTTGCCTTAGCAAGATTCGATACTCGGCTCTAGAGGTAAACATTCGATAAGGTTCTTCAGTCCCTTTATTAATTAAATCATCAATAAGTACCCCTATGTAAGCCTCTGAACGTTTCAAAATAAATGGTGGCTTTCCATTATTTTTCAGGTGTGCATTAATTCCTGCTATCAGACCTTGGCAAGCCGCTTCTTCATACCCTGTAGTACCATTAATTTGCCCTGCAAAGTATAAGTTTTCGATAAGTTTAGTTTCCAGCGTTAACGAGAGTTGTGTAGGAGGAAAATAATCGTATTCTATAGCATAACCTGGTCTAAACATTTTCGCATTTTCAAAACCTTTGATTTTCCTCAATGCTTTATACTGAATATCATCGGGTAAAGAGGTAGAGAAACCATTCACATAGATTTCAATCGTGTTCCAACCTTCGGGTTCTACAAAAATCTGGTGGCGATTACGCTCGGCAAACCGATTAATTTTATCTTCAATAGAAGGGCAATATCGAGGTCCTACGCTCTGAATTGCCCCATTAAACATTGGAGAACGGTCGAACCCTTCGCGAAGCAAGTCGTGCATTTCTTCATTTGTGTAGGTAATATAGCAACTACGCTGTTCAGCAAGAGGCGCTGTGTCATCGGAAAAAGAGAATTTCTCTGGCTGTTCATCTCCACTTTGCTCTTCCATTTTCGAATAGTCCAAGCTACGCCCGTCTACTCGTGGCGGTGTACCTGTTTTCATCCTTCCAGCTTCAAAATCCAGCCCCACAAGCTGTTCTGTAATACCTTTTGCTGCTCTCTCTCCTACTCTCCCACCCCCAAACTGTTTTTCTCCTATATGGATAAGTCCATTTAAAAATGTGCCATTTGTAAGAACTACAGACTTTGCATGAAAATCAATTCCTAATGACGTTTTCACCCCAACTACTTTTTGTCCTTTCACTAAAATGGCTGTTACCATTTCCTGCCAAAAATCTACATTAGGATTATTTTCTAAGGTCAATCGCCACTCTTCTGCAAAACGCATTCGGTCATTTTGAGTTCTAGGGCTCCACATCGCAGGGCCTTTTGATTTATTCAGCATGCGAAACTGAATCATGGACTTATCTGAAACAACCCCAGACATTCCTCCAAGCGCATCAATTTCTCGAATAATTTGTCCCTTTGCCACCCCCCCCATTGCAGGGTTACAACTCATTTGAGCAATCACATTCATATTCATTGTAATTAGCAAGACTTTACTTCCCATCTTAGCTGCAGCATGTGCAGCTTCGCAACCTGCATGTCCACCACCTACAACAATCAGATCATATATCTCTTTCATTTTTATTGTTTTTCATTTTTATTTTCAACTGCAAAACAACTACTTTAACAACAAACTAAAAAGCGAATGTTCCACGTGGAACATTCGCTTTTTTTATTGCTGCCCTTAACGCTATTCATTAGAGATTCATTCTTCTTAAGTGGAAATTCTCCCAATATCTCATTTTCTCTTTTTCCTGATCCGTAGAATCATTAAAACCTATAAGGTGAAGAATTCCATGTATTAACACACGATACAGTTCCTCAAAAAAAGACACACCAAATATTTCAGCATTTTCTTTAACACGTTCGATACTAATAAAAATATCCCCCGATAATTCTGTGTTGCTTTCAGACAAATCGAAGGTGATAATATCTGTAAATGTTTCGTGTTTCAGATACTGCTGATTCATTTCTAGAAGATAAGCATCGGAACAAAATATATAATTAAGTTCTGTAACAGAAAAAGAGTGATGCTTTGCAGACTCCAGTAACCACTCTATCGTTTTTTTCTTTTCACTAACTGTGAAATGAAAAGATGCATCTTCTTCGAAAAAGTTGATAGGTGTCATTTAAATTAAGTCAGATAAAATTTTAGACTTAACGTATTCCCATTTGCCTTAAACTCCACCTCGTCAGCAAGATGTTTTATAAGAAAAATCCCTCTCCCCCCAGGTTTATCTAAGTTCTCCGGAGCAGTGGGATCAGGCAAGTTATGATAATTAAATCCGGCTCCTTCATCTTCAATAGTAAAAGATAAATTCCGATCATCAATTGCAATACTTAGCCTTACATCTTTATTCTTGTCATTTTGATTGCCATGTATAATCGCATTGTTTACCGACTCGGTTACCGCTACAATTACATTTCCATAAACATCATCACTCAAATTATACCGTTCTCTTATCTGATCGATAAAACTTTCAACAATTCTGATGTTATCTGGCAGCGAGGGGATTTTCAATTCTAGTTCTTCTGGCACCATTGCTAAAGTGTATTAGAATACTATTTATCTAAACTTTTAAAATACTCATTCACCTGCTTTTTGTAATACTTATTTAAAGAAGGAGGTATTGTTTTTAAAAGCTCTACTTGAGACTCTTTAAGTTTTAAATACTCTAAGAAATCTTTTGGTAAATCTTTCTGAAGCTTGTTTTTTGCACTCTCTGCTTCTCGTTTTTCATCAAGCTCTCTTTCTTTTTCTGCTTTTTCTGATTGTAACAATCGGGTCAATATTTCTTTTTGTCTACGTATCGTTTCTTGTGTAATACGTTTATTTACAAGGTCTTCTTCTGTCTTCTCCATCTGCTCTATCATTTCTTTGTATCCATCATCACCTTGCTTGCCTTCCTTACCCTCCATATCTTGACTGCCCTCTGCTTGTTGTTTCAAGGCATTTCGTATCATTTCTTGCTGAGCAGCTAGTTTGGCTAATTCTTGGGAAAGCTCTTTTCCAGATTTTCCACTCTTTTTAAGATTCTGAATTTGCTGATTCAGTTGGCGCTGTAACTCACTCAAGCTTGGGCTTCCTTGCTGTTTTTCATTCATTTGCTGCCCACTCATCGATTGGCTCATCTGCTGCTGCATTTGTTGCAAAATATCATTGAGTAGTAATGCGAGGTTGTTTACAGAAGTCATAGTAAACTGTTGCTTACTCGAAGCTATTTCAGGAGTTCGTTTACGAATGGCATCTAAGCTTTCATCCATATATTTATTCATTTGACTTACTTCGCGAGTTACGAACGATTCAATTTGGAATACACGTTTTGAAAGCGATAAAAGGCTATCCTGTATAAGTTGAGCATCGTCTTTTAACTTAAGCTGTTGTTGGCTTAACTCGATGAATTTTGGATCAATTCGCCGAACATCTCGAAAGGCCAGCATCAATTCTTCTTGACTAAACGACAACGTAATCAGGTTTTCCAAAATACTTCGAAGGTCTTCATAGTTTTCTGTAAGCTGCTGCATTTGTGCCGATTGCTGCATTGCCTGCATTTGTTGAGCCATTTCTTTCATCTTTTGGGCACTTTTTTTCTGACTTTCCGAAGCTTTCTGAGAGTTTTGCTGCTGAAGTTGTTCTTGTGCTTTTTGCTGTTCTTCAGCTATTTCCATTTCTTTCTCTGAAAGATTGTCAATGTTTTGAGGGTTTTGCATCTCTTGGTTCAATTTGTCAAGATTTTTTAGCTCTTCTTGCAAATTTCTAAAATCCTCATTAAGATTTTCTTGTTTTTCTTGTTGCTCTTCTAATTGTTGCTCTTCGGTATTCTTTTCCGTTTCATCGGCTAGTTGTTGTTGTTCTTCAGCAAGTTCTTCTAGTTCTTTCTCGATTTCTTTCAGTTTAGCATCAAATTTCAGCTTCTTGAAAAGTTCTAATGCTCGATCTAACTCACTCTCGATATTTTCTTGCTTCAATTTTAAATCTTCAAGCAATTCTTGTAAGTTCTGATTTACAAGATTTTGATCCATCAGCTTGCTTAACTCTTCGTAAAGTTTACGAGTTTCTTCATCTAAAAGCTCATCCATTAGTTTTTGAAGTTGCTCTGCTTTTTTGGCAATCTCTTCATCTTTGAAGTTCAGGTTCTCCTGCTTTTGGTTAAACTGTTTATTAAGTTGTTGTAATTGCTCTATCTCTTTTTCAAGATTCTGACGTTTCTTAATCAGATTTTCAACAGCCTTTTTATCTTGCCAAGAAAGCCTTTTCTTCCCTTTCAGTTTATCCTCTAAAGACTCTAACTCCTCATAAATCTCTTTGGCCTCCTCAAAGGTATTTTCCATTTTCTCTTGTGTTCCTTTACTCTGTGCTGCTAATTCCTTTTTAATTTCTTCTTGGGTCGGCACATTAAATCGGAATGTAGGCGACTTAGTTGTCTTTGCTCCATTTACTTGATCATTATCGGCTACTTCCACAAAATATTCTAAGTATGATCCTTTCGCTAAGGAGAATTTGGTTAAATCGATATTGTAGAAAAAACTCTGATTAATTAGTTCTTGGTTATAAGTAATAGGCTTACTTTCGAAGGGTAAATTGGCTTTTTGATTCTCGGAAACATCTTGTCCTATAATTCGGTAGTAAAAGGAAAGCCTGCTAATTCCATAATCATCTCCTATATTTCCACCTAGCACAAGCGATTCATACAATACAGTATCTTCATACTGATTTACGCTAATTGTAGGGAATTCATCAGGCGTAACATTTAAAAAGTATTCTATGATATCTTTATTTTGCGAATATTTATTTTTAAGATTTACTTGGTATTTCGTAGCTAATTTTGCTTGTTTTTCATAAACAAATATATTTTTAGAACTCCCTTCTTGAGTTGCTTGTATACTTTCTTCCCCATCAAAGTCTAAACTTAGTTCATCGGCAGCTTGAGTTTGAAAATACCATGAAATTTTGGTGCCTTCAGGTACACGAAGATTCCCTGTATTCTGCATGCGGACATCTGTCTTTGCTGTATACTCAGGATAATCTAAAAACACATTAAAACTCAGTAATGACGGGCGTGATAATACTTCTAATGTATATTGAGATGACTCAAATCCAGATGCTTCTAGATAGAATTGGATATCTCGTTGAACTTTGTTAAAAGTATAGGTGAAATCAGTTCCATTCCCTTTTTCTAACTTAAGTTTTCTGCCATTTTGGGTTACTAAATGAAGCTTTTCAGGTACTGCTATTCCGGAAAGATTAACCTGTAACGTGAAGTCTTCATTTTTAAAAACTTGTAAAGGGTTATTTATAATATTGAATGAAAAGGGGGACTCTTTCTTATAATCTTTTGTATAGTTAACTAAGCGTGGAGTACTCTCCGTAAACAATTGTGGTACAAACAGAAATACCAAAAGAGTTAGTAGAAAAGGAGGTAATAAAAATCGTAAATACTTTTTATTAACACTCAAGTTAATCGCTCTTGTAAAATCAATATCATTGAGTTGGGTATTTTTTTGGGCGATGCTTTCTTTCACCAAATCAGTCTTATATTCATGTGTTAACTGCTGTAGTTGCAAAGCATTCAACAATTTATCACGAACTTCCGGAAAAAATCGACCTATTTGCTGTGCAGCCTCATAGTCGGAAATTGTTTTAGAGAGTTTAAACAGTTTAAAAGCCGGGATTGCCACCCAGAAAAAAAAACACCCAAGCGTAATGCCCAAAAATGAAAAAAAGAGCACAGCTCGGGTAATAGTACTTAAGGCACCGAAATATTCAACAATATTAATTATCAGAAAATAAGATAATATTGCCGAAATAGAAAGCAGCCCTCCTTTGATTAATCGGTTGATATAGTATTTTCTTCTGTATGCATCTATTTTATGGTCTAACATAGCGAGTCGTGAGATAGAAGTTAAAAGGTTTATTCTTGTTCAGCTACAGCCTCCCCGTCTGAAGCTACTTCTTCTACAGGAACACGATAAACTTCGCCAAAGTCCCGATATTGCATAGGATTATTCGGAAAGTTTTTGATATATGGTTGAATCAAGCGATAAGCTTCATCGTACCACAGTATTAATACAGGGGCGTCTTGCATTAATAGCTTTTCTGCTTGCATAAAATACGTGAATGCTTCTTCTTGTGTAGCGGCGCGAAGCCCCATTTCATACAATTCATCAAAACGTGGATTTTTGTAGCGTGGTAAATTAGGATAGGAATCTTCTTCTAAGGAATTTGGTACATTTTTACCATAAAAATGCCAAAGATAGTTCTCAGGGTTTGGATAGTCAGCTACCCAGGCCATCCTAAGTAAGTGATAATCACCCGCTTTTGCCTTGTTAGCTAGCTGAGCAATAGTTAGCATGTTAATTTCAATATTGATATTCAGATGTTCTTTCAATTGCTTTTGAAGCTCTACAGCTACATTCGTAAAACGGTCTCCTTCTGAGTTTATATCAAGAACTACTGTAGGGAAACCCTCTCCATTAGGGTAGCCTGCTTTGGTGAGATAATAGTTAGCAGAATCAAGGTTGAATCGGTAACCGTTGATATCGTATATGTTATATCTGGGCAAAAACGTAGGGGGCGTTACTCCGTGGACACCTTCTAGGTATCCTTCGCCACTAAGTACATAATCGAGAATCGTTTCACGATCGACTGCAAAAGAAAACGCCTTACGCACATTTATATCATCGAATACTTCTCCCATATTAAAGAAGGATAACCATTGTGTCGACATTTCTGGTTCGCGATCCAATGCATACTGTCCATAACCTCCTTCGCTTGATAATACTTCTATGATATAATCGGTGGGTAAACGATACATCATATCCAAATTTCCTTTCCTAAACTCTAAAAGCTCTACTTTCTTGTCTTTTAGAAATTGAATTGAAATTGCATCAAGGAAAGGAAGTTGGTTGCCATATTTATCGCGCATGTAATAGCGCTCGTTCTTTTTTAGAATGATTGAGATATCCTCATCTACACTTGCAACTTTGAATGGTCCCGTACCTACACACTTTATACGCATTTCAACACCATATTTTTCATAGGCTTCTTTTGGAAAAATAAATGCACCAGGGCGTGCTAAGTTGTAAACGAAACGGGTATTTGGCTTTATCAGCTTAATTTGAAAGGTTAAATCATCTATTACCTCGAAGCCCGATACACCGAATGAGGGCGTTTGACCTGAAGCGGTTGCTTCATAGTATTCATTAGCTCCTTCTACAATGTCTTCAAACAAACTGAAGTGCTGATTTAATCTGTTTTGTGTACATGCCAAGGTAAAACTATACAAAACATCTTCAGCAGTAAGCTTGCGGCCTTTGCCTCCTTCAAAGCATTCATCATCATGGAAATATACGTTATCGCGTAGTTTGAAGGTATATATTGTGTTGGTTTCATCGATGGTATAGCTTTCCGCCAGGCCATACCGAATGGTCAGGCTGTCCTGATCGAATTTTAGCAGCCCTTCATAAATCTGAGAAGCTACCCGATACGAGTAAACATCGATAATACTATGGGGAAATAAATTTTTAATATACTCCGATTCGTTTACTCGAAATACCCCCCCATAATACCTTCCTCCTTTCGCCTCTACCAGTTTATTGGTACTATCACCACTTTCTTGCGTGGAGGAACTGCAAGAGTAAAGTAGTAAGCTTGAAAGAAAGGCAACGATAAATAGTTTTTTCATATTTCTATAATCGACTTTTTCTTGATTGAATTCTGCATTAAAGTTACAATAACACTACTAAAGATAATGAATCAAAGGTAATTTACGCCAATACGATTTCCACAGGACAGTGATCGGAGTGGTAAACATCGTTAAGCATATCGCAATACTCCAATTTACTTTGTAAACTTTCCGATATCATTATATAGTCTATACGCCATCCTAAGTTCTTTTTGCGAGCGCCTGCCCGGTACGTCCACCACGAAAACTTTTGTTCTTCTCGATGTAGGCTTCTAAAAGAATCAACGAAACCTGCTTCTAAAAATTTAGTAAGCCATGCACGCTCTTCAGGTTGAAACCCGGATGTATTTTTATTTCTTGTAGGATTGTGAATATCAATGGCTTGATGGGCTATATTGAAATCGCCTACGATGATTAAATTTTGAGTTTTTTTCTGTTCTTCAGCAATATACTTGTAAAAGTAATCGAGCCATTCGTATTTAAAGTTTTGCCGTTCTTCTCCGGTAGTCCCTGAAGGAAAGTAAGCATTAATTAGCGTAAAGTCTTCGAATTCCGTTTTCAAAACTCTTCCCTCTTCGTCGTTGAAAAAATGTTGAAGCCCTTTTTCTGTTTGCTTTGCCATTTGCTTAGAAAAGGTTGCCACACCGCTGTAGCCTTTTTTTATTGTTGCGGCGTGCCAATGTGCTGTATAACCTAGTTCAGCAAACTGTGTTAAATCAACCTGGCTTTCCAACGATTTAACTTCTTGCAAACACAAAATATCAGGCTGTGCTTCAGCTAGCCACTCCAAGAAGCCTTTGCGTATTGCTGCTCGAATTCCGTTTAAGTTGTATGTTATTAGTTTCATACTTAAGGCTTACCATCCTATTTCTTTTTCGAAATAAGCAATTATGTGCTGTTTTAATACTTTTTCTTGTGCATCGATTGATAAGAAAGGCAGTTTCTTAGTAGGTTTCCAATGTGGCCAGCCATCTTCATCGGTACCAATTAGCTCGTAATATCCTGATATGCTCATCACTTTACAGATGGCTATATGCATCAAATCTTGCTTTTCTTCTTTACTAAAAAAGGCTTTTCCCTTCCCTAATTCTTGAATTCCTATCAAAAACAACACCCCGTTTAAATCGGGCTTTTTGCCTAACTGATTTTGTAGTTGTTTTAACAACTTTTGCCAAGATTGCTCAGTTTCATCGGTAAGTGTTGTTTGGTAATCGGTTGCCATATTTATAACGTTCAGTTTAGTATTTGTAAAAAGTTGTACGCTAATCGTACGATTATGTTGGTAATATAATCGGCTTATCTTATTATCTGTTTTACTAAAGAATAAAAAAATGTGGTGTCAAAACTTTCTTTCTTTAGATTAATCTCCAAAAAATAGAGCTTTATCATATGAGATACATTGCAGAACAAGTATTTGACTTGCTGTACCCGAAGTGCTGTATTGTATGCCAAAGGCCTCTGGTACAGCAAGAAGAACTCGTTTGTTTAAGGTGTATGGCTGAAATTCAACCTACCGATTACCACTTATATGCTAATAACCCCGTTGCGCAAAAATTTTACAATAAACTTCCTGTTGAATATGCCATAGCGTGTTTTCCTTTTGTGAAACATGGAAAAGTGCAGCAACTGCTACATGCACTAAAGTACAAAGGGCATTCAAACTTGAGTTATATTATAGGAAAATGGTATGCCAACAAAATTATTTCAGAAGCAGCTCCTCCAAAGTTTGATGCCATAATACCTGTGCCTCTTCACCCTAAAAAACTACAAAAAAGGGGGTATAATCAAAGTGAAGGTTTTGCTAACGGACTTGCCGAGGTATTTCAGACGGAAAGTATGCCTTATGCCCTACAACGAAATAAAGCTACTGAAACTCAAACAAAGAAAACAAGACTTGCTCGTTGGGAAAATGTAAATGGCATTTTTCAGCTAAGCCCCTCAGCGAATGTAAAAGACTTACATGTATTGCTAGTTGACGATGTAATTACCACCGGAGCTACTCTCGAAGCCTGCGCACAAGCATGCATGCAATCCAAAGCCAAAGCCGTAAGCATTGCAGCCATTGCATATGCATAGCCCTCAATGATTCAGAAAATAAAATCTGAAATATTGTAACTAACTTTGCCACTCATTTCGCATATAACCTTTGCTACCCATGTTAAACAGACGTGTTCTTCGAATTAAAGCTATGCAAAGCATTTACGCATTCATGAAAAGTAGAAGCTCTGCATATGTACTAGCCAAAAAGAGTATTGCCGAAGAATACCACGAAATCGCTATGATAGAAGGGCAAGAACATAAACTACAACGTGATGAGGAACAGTCCAAAGCTCTTCATTTTTTTGAAGATAACTATCTGAACGAAAACTATCTAGCTTTGCATACTCCCAAAGAACGCTATCTCGAAGTTGCTGATAAAGCCGTACGGAAATATCAAAACGCAATTGGGAAAGATTTTCGGTCAACAAAAGCTAAGATGATTACCGATACACAAAACTTAATGCGTTCATATTTAAAGGCTTTACAAACCCTGGTGGATCTTGCTAACTTTGCTACCCAAAATGAAGAAAGAATAAATGGAGCTAAGTTACCTGCCGAAAAAAGTATACATGCGCTGCTTTCAAAAAATCAAATTGTGCAACTACTCGCCGAAAATGAGCTCTTAAAAAAGGAAGTAAGCCGACAAAACATAAGTAATGAACGCGACTTTATCGGTAACTTATTTTATATTCTCCAGCGCGAAGAGGCTTTCTTCCAAGCTATCAACACACCTAACGAAACAGAAGACATTGCACCTGAACTGAGAGCGCCACGCTATTTCTTTAAAAACTTCTTACTAAAAAAAGAACGTTTAGTAAATGCTTTTGAAGAACAAGACCTCAACTGGAGCGAAAATAGACCCATCTTGAGAAGCATGTTGCTCAAAACCCTCAAACGAATTGAACAAGAGAAAGAAAAAGATACCCCTTTAATGGAACTTTCAAAAAATTGGGAAGATGACAAAGCGTTCTTTGAAGAACTCTTTAAAAAATTTTGGAAGACTGAACGTTTTTTTGAAGAAATCTTACGGCAGAAATCAAACCGATGGTCGCTAGAACGTGTTGCAGAAGTAGACAAGGTGCTAATAGGAATGGGCGTTACCGAAATGCTTCACTTCCCTAGCATTCCTACTAAGGTAAGTATTAACGAATACATTGAAATTGCTAAGCAATATAGTACCCCAAAAAGTGCTATTTTTTTGAACGGTATACTCGATTCTATATCTTCTGAGTTAACCGCTCAAGGAAAAATTCAAAAAAGTGGTAGAGGCCTCTTAAACCAATAAAATCCATTTTAAATTTTTTGAACCTAAACATAAACAACTATGAGCAAGAATAACGGAAGCGGATTTTTTACTTTTCTTACAGGAATACTAGCCGGGGCAATCATTGGTATCTTATATGCCCCCGATAAGGGAAAAAACACCAGAGACAAACTAAGCTATCAGCTTGATAAATACTCTGAAACTTTGCAAGAACTTATCGACCAACTGATGGAAGGGAAAGAAGGAGAACTCAACGAAGCTCGTACCGAAGGAGAAAAAGTAATTTCAAACGCGCTTTCACAAGCCAAAAAATTAATGCAAGAAGTAGATGCCCTCAAAAAACAAATCACATCAGAGAGTAACTAAATCATCCATTGTTCAAATAAAACCATAATGTTTATGCGTACCCTTAAATACGGAATTGCCCTTACTCTATTTGTGCTTTTGCAAGCCTGCAGTAATGAGCAAACTCAAGAAAGCACCACTCAAGAAAAAGAAACCCCAAAAGCCAAAGTAGTGGAAACTGCAAATACTGCTGCTCCTGAAAAAGATCAGCCCACCGCTAAAGAAGATAAGGCATTTGCTGCTTTCTCTTTTGAAGAAACAGAACATTACTTTGGGGAAATTAAGCAAGGCGATATTGTAAAACACACATTCAACTTTACGAACATCGGCGATGCTCCTTTGCTAATTACCGATATTAAAACTACGTGCGGATGTACAACACCAAACTACACAAGAGAACCAGTAGCACCCGGCGAAAGTGGTGAAATCGAAGTGCAATTTAATAGTGCGGGTAAATCTGGGTTACAAAATAAAGTAATCACCATATACGCAAACACCAAACAACAACGCGAAACGATTTCGATTAGCACGCTCGTGAAAGTTGAAAAAGAAGTAAAAGGACCATATAAAGTACAATAAATTATGACGCAGCCACTGCTGAATGGTTTTATAGCCCTGCAAGCTTCAGGTAGCCCCCAAATTATGAATATCATATTCATCTTTGGGTTACTTATAGTTTTCTATTTTTTCATGATTTTACCACAGCAACGCAAACAAAAGCGCCAGAAAAACTTTTTAGAAAGTCTGCAAAAAGGTGATCATGTGGTAACTATGGGAGGTCTGCACGGAAAAATTAGCGCTATTGAAAACAACATTATAGTGCTGGAAGTAGACCGAGGTACTAAAATGAGGTTTGAAAAATCGTTTATCTCTCAAGAAAACACCGATTTGGCTAATAAAATCGACTCTTCAAAGTAATTCTGAAAGCAGCATTACATTCAAAAGCCTGTATTCTTTACAAATACAGGCTTTTATTTTAGAGTCTGTTGGGGATTTACATACTGCAGTTTTTTTTGGTAAAATAAAGAC
>CAYMYI010000019.1:43968-47880 GCA_964394585.1 uncultured Roseobacteraceae bacterium | reverse complement strand
CATTAGCACTTACCCAACCCTATGAAATGAAACTTGCTCAACGCGATAGCTTTACCATCCTTACGGTAGTAGAGGGAGCCGCTCGTTTATGCTTCAACGAGTTTGAAGCCACTATCACCATGGGCGATGTGTGGTTATTGCCTGCCGTTATGGATAGTGTTCGCATAATTCCGAGCGAAAAAGAAGGGTGCCGAGTTCTCGATACATATATTGCTTAAGGCATTCGAATTTAATCTTTCATGAAATAGTAATACATAAAAGAAGGGCGTTTTTAAGGAAGTCAGTTATTTTAATAAGTTGTTTCCCTAAACTTTAGAAACTATGAGAAAACAAAACGCCCTAGTCTTTTTTCTTTTTGCGGTAGCTGCATTGCCAGCAATTGCCCAGTGGGGTGGCGAAAAAGGCAGTAAAAATGTAATTCGCGAAGTGCGAACGGCAGAACCGTTCGAAGCAATTGAAGCGAGTGGGATTGTGAACGTATATCTGAAAAAAGGAAACAGTCCTGCTATTGAGGTGGAAGCAGATGATAACCTGATTGGTAGAATCACTACAGAGTTTGTAGGAAAAACGCTCCGAATTTACACAGAAGGGAATTTCCGCTCGTATAAAGCCATGAATGTATACGTAACCTATACGGAGCTATCGGCTATAAAAGCCAGTGGAGCTAGCGATGTATACGTAGAATCGGATATTAGTGCTAGTGCGTTCCGGTTAGAGGTTACCGGCGCTGCCGATTTCGAAATGAACACCATTTTAGAAGCACAAAGTTTTCAGATTGTGGCAAGTGGTTCTGCTGATGTAGAAATCAGAGAGATTGCATGCCAAGCAGCAGATTTTGATGCAGGGGGTTCCTCCGATATTGAATTAGAAGGAAAGGCGACATCGCTCACGCTTCGGTTATCAGGTTCTTCTGATTTTAAGGGCGAGCGTTTGCATGTACAGACTTGCGATGCACGGCTTTCAGGGTCTTCCGATGCATATGTACACGTAGCCAACGAACTACAGGTTACGGCAAGCGGCTCATCCGATTTTTATTACGGAGGGATGCCCAAAGTGCAGCGTATTAAAACGAGTGGCTCGTCAGATGTAACTCCTCAGTAGCGTATATAACATGTTGTTGCTGTAGTTTATACTTGTTTTCTATTTATTGGAAATGCTGAAAAATGTAAACTTTTCATTATTTTACATTTGTTAAGCCACTCATGAGACTGCCTCGCCCCTATGAAAAATCGCATTTTAAAAGTTTGGCGCAAATTTTCTAAAATAGGGACTACCGATGCTATGCAACATGCTGAACGGAAGTACATTATGCTTTCGAATCAGATTGCCTTATTCATCGGTTCATTTGCCTTATTTGGGCTGATTCTTAATACATGGATGGGAGGAACGCTAATGTCGCTTGGGCTCGTTGGTGTATTATTATTAACCTTTGCCACACCCATTTTAAACAAGTTAAGCTACCCTTTCATTTCTCGCATCTTATTGAGCGTGCTGCCTACATTATTCTACTTCTTACCTATTTTACTTACAGGGCAGGTAAAAGCACCTAGTTTTCTGATATTCCCTTTTATTTTAGTAGGCTTTAGCCTTGTGCCTCTCATTTTAATCGATTATTACCGCCAATCTGCCTATTGGTGGCTTGTTGTAGTATTTAGTTTTTTAATTAATGCTGGTTTTGATCAAATCATTTTTTGGCGAGTGGGCAATGTACCCGGAATTGATTTCCTATTGGAAAACTATGTCTGGTATCGAATTCCCCATATTTTCTTGTGGCTAGGTGTTGTCATTGCTTTCATCATTATGAAAAGCATTAATAAATATTACGAAGTACGATTGGAGGTTTCCAATTCCAATTTGAAAGAAAAGAACAACCAGCTGCAAACCGTAGAGGAAGAACTGCGCCAAAACATTGAAGAACTGCAGACTACACGCGAAGCAGTAGACCGGCAAAACAAAAAGCTGAGTCGCTTATATAAAAAATTACAAGCCGACGAAAAATTCTTATTAAAAGAATACAAAAAGGTAAAAGATCGGGATATTAAAATAAAGCAACAAAACCAAGAACTTCAGCAGAAAAACGAGGAACTACAAATTACTCTTGAGAAACTAAAAGAAGCCCAAACACAGTTGGTGCAATCCGAGAAAATGGTTTCTTTAGGGGTGCTCACTGCGGGTATAGCACACGAAATCAATAATCCTGTAAACTACATTAACTCTGGGGTGGCAGGTTTGGAGCGGGCAATTTCCAAAATTTTGGCACTGCTCGAAAAGTATGAACAGTTGACCCTTGAAAATTTTGATGAACAAAAAGACGAGATAGAAACCTACAAGCAAAAAAACCGATTTGATTATTTGCTCGAAACAGCCTTAAAAGTAATTAAGAACATAGGAACAGGTGCCCAAAAAACAACGGAAATAGTGAAAGGCCTTCGCACGTTCTCCCGCTTAGATGAAGCTGATTTAAAAACGGTAGATATTCACGAGGGCATTGAATCTGTGTTAGTTTTACTCCATAATCAGTATAAAAATCGTGTTAAAATTATAAAAGAGTATGAAACGATTCCCCCAATAGAATGCTACCCTGGTAAGCTCAACCAAGTGTTTATGAACTTACTCAGCAATGCCATTCAAGCGATTGAAGGGAAAGGTGAAATACTGATTAAAACCTCACAGATAACAGATAATGTTAGAATCGTTGTAAAAGATTCAGGCAAAGGAATCCCTCAAGAAATTATTGACCGAATCTTTGAACCATTTTTTACTACGAAAAGTGTTGGACAAGGTACTGGCTTAGGGCTGTCTATTTCGCTGAGTATTATCCAACAAAACCATCATGGAGATATTCGCGTTACGAGCGAACCTGGAAAAGGAAGCACCTTTGTGATTACCCTACCGATTAGCCAAAAACATTTCTTGAAAAAACACGCTACGGTACGGGCATAGTATATATGCCGCGGATTGGAAAATGATCGCTGTAGGTGCATTCGTACAATGTCTCAAACTGATGTATTTCTAGGGGAGCAGAAAAAAAATGATTGTCGATACGTAAAAAAAAGGGAGTGCCATTGAACGTAAATCCTAGCCCGTTGCCTTTTTCTTCGAACCCATTTTTTCCGAGTGATAACAGTTTTCGGTATGTGTATCCATAAGGGATTTCGTTTAAATCGCCACATAAGACGAAAGGGTGTGGGCTTTCCTGTAAAAACTGATAAATAGCCTGCGTTTGCCTAGCCCTTTTTTGCATACCTTCTTTTAAAATGGCGAAGAGTTCAGGTGCATAAAAAGTAAGACTATCAGTGTTTTCTAGCATTTGTTGGCGTATATGCATCGATTCTAAATGGGCATTTACAATGCGTATTGTATCGTGTGGCAGGGCTATATCAGCATAAATTGCCCCATTGTTGGTAGGTTGTTCCATAGGGATAGTGCCGCGAGCTACAATAGGGTACTTCGAGAAAATTGCCAAGCCGAATTCGGCACCTGTCCAATCTACAAAGAAAGGTCTTACATGATGGAAATAGCTCGTTTCTCGGCTGATGCGTGTAGTAATGTTGAAAATTGAGGAACGGTCGTAATTATAATATTCTTGGATACACTTTATAGACGAAGTATCGTTAAGTAGCCACTGAATCATGGCTTTAGAACTAGCGTATCGGTTTTCCCTACCTTTCCCTCGAAATTCACGATATACGTTGAACACCCTGGCGTTATAGCTAAGTACAGAAAACGACTCTTTTATGGGGTCAGTTGGCTGGTTCCATTGCCACGTACTACGAAGAAACGGAGTTCCCACAATGAGTACGAGTACCCAATAAAAAAGAAGGGTATATTTTTTTCGTCGTAGTTGATAGAACGAGGAGACTAGTGCACCAAACATAAAAAAAGGGATAAACGGAGCTACAAAGCCCGTAC
>CAYMYI010000019.1:31646-43958 GCA_964394585.1 uncultured Roseobacteraceae bacterium | reverse complement strand
ATAGTAGGAGGTATATAGGCAGATGCGTAAGCTGCCCAAGGGAGTGTCATCCATCCGATTGATAGCCAGTGAACTACGCGGCGCACACTATTTTCGAATCAAAATGTTAAGTTCCTTTTCAAAGGCATTCATCAATCGCTGCATGGTTTTGTCAATGGATTTATCATTCAGCGTTTTATCGGCAGCTTGTAGCAAGAAACTCACCGAGTACGATTTCTTCCCTTTTTCGAGCTTTTCGCCTTCATATACATCAAATACATTAATCTTTTTGAGCAAGTTACGTTCGGTTGCGTAAGCTACCTTTTCAATTTGAGCAAATGTGAGGGGTGAATCTACTACGAGCGAAAGATCGCGGCGGACTTCGGGGAATCGGGAAATTTCTTGGTAACTCACCGACGGAGTGAAGTTTTCTACTAAGTAATCCCACTGAAGTTCCGCACAAAATACTGGCTGTTTTACTTCAAATTGGCTACACATTTTGGGGTGAAGCATGCCTATTCGCCCAATGCGATTGCCTTGGTGTATATACGCCATCCCATAAGCGAAGCTATCGGATTGAAGGGTTTCCATCGATACCTCGTGGTATCCTAAGCGGCTGAAAATTTTCTGTACTTGCTCGTTGAGTACATAGAAGTCGGAAGGTCGGGAAGCTATTCGCCAGCTTTCAGCATGCTGGTTACCGGTTATGTACAAGTTGAGCTGCCACGTTTCGGTAAATTCTTGAGTAGCGTTTGCGAAATAAGTTTTCCCAAACTCAAACAAACGGAGCTCGTTTTGCCTACGGTTTAGGTTATGTGCAATTACTTCTAACCCATTCGGTATGAGCGTTTGGCGCATTACATCGAGTTCGGCACTGAGCGCATTTAAAATCACTACGTTTTGCTCGGGGCGTATTTCGGCGATACGCTCCGCATACTGACTATTGGTGATGGAGTTGGTCATGATTTCTTGCATTCCACTGCCGGCGAGCATTTCGCTCACTTTATTGCGGAGTGCATCCGGATCTTTTTCTGGGGTATTTGCCAAGAACGTAGAGCCAAGTTCATCTTCTACGAGAATATTATCATACCCATGAATGCGGAGAATCTCTTCGATTACATCGGCCTCGCGTTGTACATCTACTCGGTAGGGAGGTACAGCTACTAACATTGCTTCGGTATCTTCCTCCGTGATTTCAATGTCTAAATCGTTTACAATGCGTTTGATTTCCTCCTTGGGAAGTGCTTTACCAATGAGCCGATCGATATGTGCAAATTTCACTTTGACACTAAAGGGTTGCATTGGTTCGGGGTAAACATCTACAATTTCAGAGGATATTTCCGCACCTGCGAGTTCTTTGATTAGCAACGCTGCCCATTGCACAGCGGGGATTGTCATATTAAGGTCGGTGCCTCGTTCAAAGCGGAAAGCAGCGTCGGTTTTCAGCAAGTGGCGTTGTGAGGTTTTCCGAACAAAATCGGGGGAAAAATAAGCCCCTTCTAAGAAAACAGCGGTGGTGCTTTCGGTAACGCCCGAGGCTAAGCCACCGAAAACACCAGCAATACACATGGGCATTTGGGTGTTGCAAATCATTAAATCTTCGCTGCTGAGCTTGCGTTCTTCGCCATCAAGAGTAACAAAAGGCGTCCCCTCCGGTAAGGTATCGACCACTATGGTATCGCCTGTGATTTTGTCGGCGTCGAATGCATGCAGCGGCTGCCCTAAGCTATGGAGTACATAGTTGGTGATATCGACTACATTGTTGATAGGGGAAAGCCCAATGGCTTTCAACCGGTTTTGTAACCAATCGGGAGAGGGCTTTACCGAAACGTTGGTGAGAGTAACACCGCTATAACGCGGACATGCTGCCGTGTTTTTAACTTCTACCTTGATAGTTCGGTTGGTATGGTCAGGAGCAAAGCCCGAAAGATCGGGGAAGTGTAATGGGCGTTGGAAAAGAGCTTTTACATCGCGAGCTACTCCATAGTGCGATGCCGCATCTACTCGGTTAGGAGTAAGCCCTATTTCCAATACGGTATCTTTTTCTATTTGGAAGAAATCTGCCGCAGGCGTGCCGTTAGGGAGGTCGGTATCAAGTACCATGATTCCATCGTGCGAAGTGCCCAGTCCAATTTCATCTTCGGCGCAAATCATCCCTTGAGAAGCTTCTCCACGGATTTTAGCTTTCTTTATTTTGAATGGTTCGCCCCCGGCAGGGTATAGTGTGGCTCCCACTGTAGCCACTATTACCTTTTGCCCTTGGGCTACATTGGGTGCACCACATACAATAGGTGAAGGAGTTTCTGTACCAATATCAACTGTGGTAACGCTAAGTTTATCGGCATTGGGGTGTTTGGCGCAGGTAAGTACTTCGCCTATCACAAGTCCTTCTAAGCCACCGGGGATGCTCTCGAATGTTTCTTCGCCTTCAACCTCTAACCCCGACATGGTAAGGGCATGGGCAATTTCTTCGGTTGTTTCTTCAATAGCCACAAATTCGCGTAGCCACGCTAACGATATCTTCATAAAATTTTACTCGTTTTCGCTCTTTAGAATTGAAATTTAATGTTTTAAAGATTCCAAAATTAGCACTTTTTTGCACATGACAGCAGAAGCATCACAGAACGTAAAAAAGAGAAGGCATCGTGTGGGTTTGCGAATCGCTCCTACGCTGTTTACCTTTCTTAAAATCTGTAAATTGAAGTAAAATGCATCGTAGGAAATTTATGCGCCTCTCTGGAGGAAGCTTACTGGCAGTTATGGCAGGATGCTCGGCTGCAGAGTGGGCCACTCTGCAAGATGTTCAGTTCAATCTTACCCTTCATTCCGATATGGCGGTAGGGCATAAAGTTTTTGAAATGAAGGATAGAACCCCCTCTGCAACTTACTCATGCGATACGTTAATTGTGGGGGCAGGAATGGCGGGGCTATCGGCTGCATGGCACCTGCGCGATCGCAATGTGGTAGTTTGCGAATTATCGGATAGAATAGGAGGGAGTGCGGCTTCCGAACAGTACCAAAATGCAGTATTTCCCCAAGGAGCTCACTACGATTTAGACTACCCGCATTATTTCGGGGAAGAATCCCTGAAGTTTCTCGAAAATTTAGGGGTAGTTTCTTTCGATAACACAACCAATTTGTGGCGATTTACTGAGCGGCAGTACGTCATTAACTATTACTCAGAAACACAGGCGTTATACAAAGGAGAGTACTGGGATGATGTCATCCCTTCAGAAGGAGAGGAGTACGAGCGATTTATGCAACTTACAGAACGTTATATTGGGAAACTCAAGTTGCCGACACGCTTAATCGATGCGGAGTGGCACGCGCTCGACCAAGAAACGTTCTACGCTTTTTTGCAGCGTGAAATGCCCTTGAGTGCGCGCTTTGCCCGAGGAGTCGATTATCAAGTGGTTGATGACTTTGGGGCAAACAGCCAACAGATATCGGCATTGGCAGGCTTATTTTACTATGCCGGCAGACCGTATCGGGGCGAGCAAATCGAAACGTTTTCACCGCCTGAAGGTAATGCTTACTTTGCCCGAAAAATAGCTGCTCAACTGCCACAAGAAGCAATAAAACTGCGGCATTTAGTTCGGAAAATCATTCCAAACAAACAAGGTGCAACTGTGGAAGTACTCGATCTTTCCCAAAACCAAGTAATTGCCTACAAAGCAAAATCGGTAGTATATGCCGGGCAAAAGCATGCTCTAAAGTTTGTCTATTCGCAAGATTACCCTCTATTTGAGCAAAATGTATATGCGCCTTGGATGGTAGTGAGCTTTGTGCTAAGCCAGAATAACCTGCCAGCGGGCTTTTGGCAAAACGAAATGCTTTCGATGGAACGCAATTTCTTGGGTTTTATCGATTCCGATGCACAATTGGCAGATCGAAACCACCGCGTGCTCACTGCCTACTATTGCCTACCCGAGTGGAACCGCTCTCAATTAGCCAAAGTGGATGAAAACGCACCATTAATTGCAGCACAAACACTTGAGAATATTGCTCAGTATTTTGAAGTATCGTCAGGCACCTTGCGCGAATCGGTAGAAAAAGTGTTTTTGAAAGTAATGGGGCATGCCATGCCCATTCCTGTGCCTAACTATCTTTTTAAAGATAAGAACACACAGCGTAGCCATCCGCACATCGTATACGCCGGCACTGATAATAGCCGACTCCCTTTACTGCTCGAAGCAATCGACTCGGGCATTGTAGCCGCTCAACTACTAAAAGAAAAAGCATAAAAAAAGCTCATCGTATATAAGATGAGCTTTCGTTTACAAACTTACCTTGAATAAGCATGCATGGTTTTATCTATTCTTCTTGCATACAGTTATCTTCCTCCATGTCTTTCATAGCATTTTTGGCGGTGTTTTCGGTAACTTCCTCAAACTCCAAACGGTAGCGCGTAAGGCTTCGTTTAATGTCGCAAGAAATGTAATACGTTTCACCTGCTTTTACTTCCATTGAAAAATTTTCTTTTCGTTTGAAGACTTCCACCCCTCCGGCTTTGCTGGTAAAATACACTTCACCGGGTTTTACTTTCGTGAAGAAATACCGGTTGTTGCTGATTTTACAGACTTTCTCTCCATTTACAAATACATTGTAGTTCTGTAAAGCCGCCCCAAATTGCCCTTCCCGATAGAAGTAAATAGTTGCCATACCGTCGGCATCTTGGGCAAACGTTTGTTGCTGAGCGAAAACACCTAAAAAGGCGAGACTCATAATAAAGAAAAAGCGTTTCATAAGCATATAAGTTTAAAGTATCAATCGATTAAAAAAATGATTTCGTAATCTACATAACGAGTTTATATGTTTCTATTGCTGCAATGTAGAAATATTTATTTTCCATACTCAAAACTAATTAGTTTACAAGGCTTTTTGGTGTAAGTTGAAGAAAATCAGAATTTAATATTCAAAGCTCAAGCTACGGAAGTTTTAGGATTCTTATAAAGAAGGGGTATTTCCCCCATCGACGGGCAAATTAATCCCGTTGATGAAAGCTGCTGAAGGTGATGCCAAAAATGCTACGGCTGCAGCAACCTCTTCAACCTCGGCAAATCGTTTAGCAGGGATGTTGGCTTGCAGTTGCTGGCTACACTCTTCAGTACTAATGCCTTGCTTCTTCGCACGGTTTTCAATGATCGCGTCAAGGCGCGCAGTTTTAGTCATACCGGGGAGCACATTGTTGACCGTTATACCGAAGGGGGCGAGTTCCCTCGATAATGTTTTTGCCCAGTTGGCAACAGCGCCTCGGATGGTATTCGAAACGCCCAATCCAGGGATAGGCACCTTCACCGAGGTAGAAATGATGTTGATGATGCGTCCGTAGCCTTCAACTTTCATAAGCGGAACTACTGCCTGTACCAAATGGTGGTTGCAAAGTAAATGCGCTGAAAAAGCCTTTACGAACTCCTGAGCCTGCGCTTGTATGGCTTCGCCGGGGGCAGGACCTCCGGTATTGTTTACCAAAATATGCATGGCTTGTTTGGTAGCCATGTAGGCTTCTATTTTGTTTTTAACAGCATCAGCATCCGAGAAATCGGCGATCAGATACTGGTGGGTTTGATCGTGCGAAGTGTCAAGTTCTGCCAAAACGGTTTCTAGGGCTTGCTCGTTGCGTGCCACCAACGTAACATTTGCACCGAGGGACGCCAATTCAAGGGCACAGGCTTTTCCAATGCCTTGCGTACTTCCACAAACAAGGGCATCTTTTCCGATAAGATTAATATCCATAATATATGTATTGGTTATGTATATAACTTTTTTACTTTCTGATGCTGCGTGATGGCATCAATCATCTTAGTCCAAATTATGCGCTCCCCATTTTCTGCCGAAACGTAAAAGTATTGTTCCTCTAGCCAAACTAACCGACTTTTCCCTAGGTCGTATCGAAGGGCTTGCACCCAATCACCTTCTTGTAAAGGTGTGCCGTATAGGTCTTTTAAAGTAGGTTTTTGGGTCTTTTTCTTAAATAATTTCAGCATGTATAAACAGATTTTAGATGTAATAACACTTTGAAAGTTCTTAAGATACTAATCATTTTTCAGAGTGGATATATGCGCTTGGGTTATTGCAGATGGAGGTTGCTTTTTTAAGTTTTTGGCTGAAAACGAAGGTAGAAACGCCTTGGGCTTTGTACGGTTGTTTCAAGATGCAGGCGTACGCGTGAAAATAAAAACGGGCGGATTATGCATTAAAGGCCGCTACAATCGCGAGCCAGTTAGGGGTACAAGGAAAGAGGAAAAATGGAAAGTCAGCAGCTATACCCGGTGTTGAATTGAAAAAACAATCTGATGAAGCTTGTTGTGGATACACTCATTATGTTGGCATCTTTTATTCTGTATCGGTACGAGCTGCATATTTATCCATACTCCTTAATTTCCAATGCATGGGTTGTTTAACCAAACAGAAAGCCCTCTTCAATGACGAAGAGGGCTTTCTTATGAGTAGCACTAGCTAGCAATAACTACGCATGGCTTCGAAGCGCTTCAACCCGCTGTAGCAAAGGAGGGTGCGAGTAGTGGAAGAACACATACGCTGGATGCGGCGTAAGATTACTGAGCGTATCCACTGAAAGTTTTTTAAGTGCAACTTCTAGGGCCGAAGCAGAAGAGGTTTTTGCTGCGTAGGCATCCGCTTCAAATTCATTTTTGCGCGAAAAAATATTCATTAACAAGCCAGTTAGCATCGAAAGTGGCGAATACAATAGAGAAAATGCGACCAATCCTAGATAAAACTTTGGCTCTGTAGCTCCTAGTGCAAACGAAAGTTCTGGCGTATCTATGGTTAGATACAGCACATATAAGGTAATGAACATCACTAAAGCCGAAAGGAAGAAACCTTGTAGGGTGTGTTTCTTTTTATAATGCCCCACCTCGTGCGCTAATACCGATACTAATTCCGGAATTTCGTGTTTTTCAATCAGTGTATCGTATAAAACAATACTCTTGGTTTTCCCCAATCCGCTGAAATACGCATTTGCCTTTGTAGAGCGTTTGGAGCCATCAATTACAAAAATGTTTTTTAGCGGAAAGTTTACCTGCCGAGCATAGTTTTCAATAGCTGACCGCAGTTCCCCCTCTTCGAGTGGGGTCAACTTATTGAAAATAGGTACAATAAGGTTGGTGTAGAACATGGTCATAAGCAGGCTGAATCCTACAAAAATTGCCCATGCATACACCCAAAACAAATCGGGGAAAGTTTGATAGAACCAAACGAATGCTGTTAGCAAAATGCCGCCAATAATTGCCCCTAAAATGGTGCCTTTAATAGTATCGGCTATGTACGTACCGATGCTCATTTTGTTAAATCCAAATTTCTCTTCGATTACGAAGGTCGCATACAGCGAAAAAGGGGTGCTCAGAATACTAGAACCTACCGAAATAGCCCCGAAGAAAAGTAGAGTAGCCACAATGAGGTTATCAGTGTATTGGCTTACTAACGAATCGAGCCAGCCAAATCCGCCTAAGACTAAAAACAAGAGTGAAATCACAAAACTTGCTGTGCTGGAGAACAACCCTAGCTTATCTTTAGCTTTAGCATATGCTTGCGATTTCTCGTATTTTTCTTCATCGTAAATGCCTTTGAGCTTTGCAGGAAGCGTTTTTTCCCGTTTCGATTGATTCAGCATTTCGAGAATTCGTTCTAAGAAAAAATCGAATACTAAAATGCCAATAATGAGGTATAAAATTGTTTGAGTGTCCATAGATACTGCTGTAATGATGAGATGATAAGTAAACGCCAGTTAGCCATGTAATGCTCCAAAGCTATTGGGTGCGCAAAACTAAGGAAATGTTGGCAAAGGGCTTACGAGTTCACTAAGAAGATAAACAGCCCTGCGATGAGCCCTCCCAAAAATGTGCTCCAGAAGTTAACGCTATGGTTGTTAAGTATGCCGTTCCGCTCCCATACAGCCCCAAGAATAGAGTCGGCAAGGCAGCCCAAAATGCCCCCTAACCAAACACCAAACACCACAACCACACTAGGCGAAACCCACCACGCTGTAATAGCGACTAAAGCACTTCCTACAAACGAAGCGAGCGTTCCTTCAAGGCTAATGGCACCGTCTACGCCGCGCTGCGCACGCTGCCCTGATATCACATGGATGTAGCGTTGCCCATAAACATTTCCCAGCTCAGAGGCGAGCGTATCGGCACAAGCAGAAGCCAAACATGCAATAGCCATAAATACGCCTCCATGAGCCCAATAGCCCCCTAACCAAGTAGTTTGCAATAATAGAAATGCTGCGCCTCCATTGCCCCACACATTGGCGATGCCTCGAATGCCCTGGTTTTCTTGGGCAATGTCTGCACGCTGTTTCTCCGCAAACTTCCATTTAGAGGCGAGCGTTCCCGCCAAAAAAAAGAGTAGCAATGCTACTACAACAGGCAGGCATCCTACGGAAAAAAAAATACTGGCTAATACTATCCCTAGTAGTGTTCCACTGGCATCGAGCTTTTTGAGTACATATGCTGCAATACCTACTAATCCTATACTCGCATAGATGTAAGCATCGGTTTCCATATAGGTAAGATAAAGGCTAGTTTTTGATTTTATTTCCCTTTTGCTCCCTATCTTTAAAGAAAGTATGAAAAAAATTATTCTCGTCGAGCTTCATCAAGAAACCAACTCGTTTTCCACCGTTCCCACGACAATCCGTGAGTTTGAATCGCTCATGCTTGCGTATGGCGATACGGTTTTCGAAAGGGCAAAAAAGTATAAGCAATTTCAAGTTGCAGGCTTCTTAAAAGCTGTACAAAAGTTTGGGAAAGGGCAAGTAGAGGTAATTCCTGCGTACACGGCTTGGGCAACATCGGGCGGTCCCATTGAGCGAAGTGTCTACGATCATTTCGTGGAAACATTGCTCGACATCCTCGAAAAACATCCTGATCTCGATGGCATGTACGTATCGATGCATGGGGCAATGGGAGTAGAAGGGCTTCGCGACCCTGAGAGCGATTTTTTACGGATAATTCGCAAGCAAGTGGGCATTAGCTTACCGATAGGAGTTTCGTACGATTTACACGCCAACATCACCGAAGAGAAAGTGCGACTGGCAACGTTCATCAACGCATACCAAACCAACCCACACCGCGATCGTTTTCGGGTGGGCTTCAATGCGGGAGAAATCTTATTGAAAACCATTTTTGGAGAAATAAAGCCTGTGATGCATTTCCGCAAAATGCGATTGCTGAAAGGTGGAGGCATGAACATTGATTTTCTTGCGCCGATGCGTAACATTTTCCGTTGGATGCGCAGGCAAGAAAAGCGGAAAGAGGTACTGTGCATAGGGAATTTTATGTCGCACATTTGGCTCGACGACGAAGAAATGGGCTGGAGCTGCGTAGCGACAACCGATAACGCGCCTGCTTTAGCCGAACAGCTTACCGAAACGCTCGCAGAAAAGAATTGGGCTGTGCGCGATTACCAACATCCTAAGCTGCAAACCGTAGAGGAAGCCGTGCAGATTATCAAAAAATCGTGGTTTCACCGCAGGGTTGGCACAATGGTTATGTGTGATACTTCCGACATTGTAGCGGCTGGTGGACCGGGGGAAAATGTGCATATTCTACAAGCGCTACAACGAGAAATTCCAGAATTTACATCGTATTTACCCTTCCGCGATGCAGAAGTAGCGCGTCATGTGTTCGGTAAAAAAGTAGGCGAGGAGGTTACCGTAGCATTGGGGAAAAAACTAGAACACCAGTATAATCATCGCTTGCTTTTTGGGGCAAGAATTATGAAAATCGCGGAAACTGCTTTCGGAAAAACGGTAGTATTACGGCAAGGAGGTATTCACCTATTTATCACTGAATTACCGAATCCTGCTTTTAAGCCAAGTTTTTTTAAGCAATTGGGTTTTAGCCCTCGTAAGGCCGATTTGGTAGTGGTAAAAAATCTGTTTCCTTTCCGATTATTTTTTTTACTGTATAACCGGAAAACGCTGAATGTTGCCACGCACGGTACTACCGACCTAGATGTTTTTAAATTAAACTATCAAAACATTCCTCGACCTATATATCCTCTCGATTCTATTACCGATTGGCGGTAAGAGTATACAAACAGTCATGTACCAATCATAATGATGGATAAAGATGATGAGATACGTCTCATTTATTTGGCAGTTTTATCTGTGCATTTTAATTTTGCAATCCTCTTTTAAATAGCGGGGTGTAGCTCAGCCCGGTTAGAGTACACGTCTGGGGGGCGTGTGGCCGCTGGTTCGAATCCAGTCACCCCGACCGTAAGAAGTCCATCTATTTAGATGGACTTTTTTTATTACTTCTTAGGATGGCTGCTCTTTGCAATATTTTAAGCGGTCGTATTTTTCAAGCTGAAAGTAGAGAAAGATTTTTTTTAGAAAAGCACTGCGGAAGCATTGCAAAAAAAAAGGCTGCCTGATATTTCAGACAGCCCATTTTATAGGATAGGTGCGAAAGTTTTATTCGCAACCTGCGTCAATATCTCTCCAAGCTTGGATTTGAATCTTGATTTCTGATTCACCTTCGTAGATTCGGTTAGGTACTTCCTCGCAAGTGCCATCGGGAGCAAATTGCTTTTCTACAGTTTCCCAGTTACCGCGCGCAAACTTGTATTCGTCGCCATTATTGAACGGCACTGAAATACAACGACCATCGCCTACCGCAGAAATAGTTGCAGAACTTGTTGTGGTTTTACCACTTTTATCGGTAGCTGCTACGGTAACAGTGAAGTCGGCACTATTCATCAACATTTGCATAGAAGCATCTCCGGGATCCCAGCCGTTGAAACTACCCACAATATGAATAGGATCTGAAGCAGGAGTGTTTCCGGGCAGTGCCACTACAATGCTAGCTTCGCCACTTTTTGCGCAAGCTGCCACGGCTGTGTTGGCATTGCCAGGTAAATTAACAGTTTCGCTTACACTTGCCGATTTTGCATCTGAAAATGTGGTGATGGTATTGTTGTAAATTTCGTTTCCGGTGGCTGTAGTAACCGTAACGGTTACAGAAGCGAGTTCGAGGTCGTCGGTAACACTTGCATTTACATTAATAGGAGTACCTGGGGCAACGGTGGAACCATCGGTAATTCCGTTAAGAGTTACTACCGGTGCTGCTGCGTCGCTTGCGTCATCGTCATCGTCGCATGAGAAGGCTAATAATGCTAGAACTGCTAGCCAAAGAATGCTTATCTTTTTCATAGTTTACTAAAAGGATTGTTTAAAAAATGATTTTTAATTATTTAGAAAGCAATATTTTGAATAATTTCCAAATCGTCAACAGGTTGTTAAGGAAAATTCCAGTTTCTCGGTATAAATGGTTGAAATCAATGGATTAATAGGTAACCTCACATTGGCGGTTTTCTTCTTTAAACTTGCGCACTTTTCCTTCAGAAATGCGTGTATTATAACACTTTAAGGTTTCTAAGGATAGATTTTCTACCCATTTTAGGGTGCGCACGTCAGTGCCAAAGCAAGAAAGATGTTTTAAACTTTTGATGTTTTCTAAGGGCTTCAAATCTTTGATGTTCGTGCCTGAGCAATTCAATGTTTGTAAGCGACTTAACCCTGATAATGCCTCAAGGTCTTCAACGGGTATATCCTCAATGTTGAGGTACGTTAGGTTTTTGAGTTTACTAACCGAAGAGATGTTTCGGATAAAGTTTTTCGGCATATCGAGATATTCCAGCTTTGTTAAACGTGCTAGTGCGCTAATATCGGTAATTCCCGTACTCCCCATTTTCAGTCGTTTCAGTCGGCTCATCACTTCAATATCGTCCAAGCTCTTTAGGTTATCATTCCCGGCAATATTCAGTTCTTCTAACTTTACGATTTCATGCAACTGTTCACTACTAGGCGGCGAGTCTAGCGCAATCCCTTGTTCTCCTAAAGCTGCTTGCCACGCTTGTGGAAGCCTACGCCACCATCCTTCTAGCCCATCGCTATTGTACACAATTAAACAATTAGGATTGTGTTCGTAGAGTAAACTCACTTTGGCATCGTTTACTGGAGTATTATCAAAATAGGCGCGTTCTAGGTTGGTAAGGCCGCGCAGGAGTAGTAAATCGTACACGCGGGAGTCGTTCCCGTAGATTATGCGGAGTTGGTTTAAATCTTTTAAAGGGGTAATCTCAGCTACGCTTGTATAACTGAAATTGAGTGTTCTTAAAACTTTTAAATTTTGTATAGGTGATAGGTCAGACACATTGGTTTTCGCAATGTTGATTTCTTGGAGACTTGTGAGGTCTTGTAGCGGGGTGATGTCAGAAATACGTGTGTTCTCACAATTCAATTTTTCCAAATTAAAAAGTACGGATAGCGGTGCTAAAGTGGTTATTTTCCCATTGTTCGCA
>CAYMYI010000019.1:0-31636 GCA_964394585.1 uncultured Roseobacteraceae bacterium | reverse complement strand
AATATCAAGTGCCCGGATGTTCGAAATTTCGTGTAGTTTTTCTTTATCGGGTTGCGTATTAAAATTGCCTATTAGGCGGAACACGCTCTTCCAAGCATCGGGTAAACTTGCCCACCAATCTTCGAGAGCACCGGTTTCGTACACTACCAAGCACTTAGGATGCTTTTGCATAAATGCTTTAGCGGCTTCTTTGCTAACGTTGGCACCATCGCAATAAATTGTGGTGATTTCGGGTAGCTCTTCCAGCGGGCTTAAATCGCTTATGCCGGTTTCATCAATAAATAATAACCGCAAGTTTTTCAGAGGCGTAAGCGCACTCAAACTACGAATTTGCCGATTGCCTTTTAACTCTAACCTTTCTAACAATTGAAGCTTGCTTAAAGAGTTTAACGAGCTGATGTTGGTATTGGAAAGTTTGAGCGTTTTTAGTTTGGTGAGCGTTTCTAAAGCGCTGAGGTCGGTAATGGCGGTATTGCTACAGTTGAGTTCTTGTAGGTTTTCTAATGCAGATAACGGCGTGATATCAGTAAGAATCCGATTGTTATGGCAGTGTAGCACGCGTAAGTTTTTGAAGTTTTGCAAAGGGGTTAAATCGGTAAGGGCAGCACTATTGTGGCAGTAGATTTCCTCTAAGCTGATGGCATACTTCAAAGGCGTAAGCGAAGCAACGGCTGTATTGGAAAAATCGATGATTTTTAGTTTAGTAAGGTTGCGGAGTGGTTGTAGGTTTGCCACTTGCGTACCCGAACAGTTTACCGAGGTAAGGTTTGATAGTTGGCTCAGTGGGCTTAAATCGCTGATTTCTGTATGGCGCGAGAGATCTATCGATTCAATGGCTAACAGCGATTTTAAATGCTGAAACATCGTTTCGGTTTCTGAAAACGTTTCACCCGACTCGTTTGTAAGGAGGGTGTCTTGTACAGAGGCTACTTCTGCAAGGGTAAGCGAAGGTGCTAACTGAGGGTTGCCCACAAGGCTTGCTAACTCTTTGCGCCAAACTGGCGAGAGAGTACCCCACCAGCTAAAAAGCTCTTCGCGTAAACTCAAACGAGTAGTATAAACACTGGCAATTTTTAAATCTTTGTTGGCTTTATCGAGGTTAATTTCAATGTATCGCGTTTGCGTATTGTTCACTGGTTTGTCGTCGATAGTGGTTCCTTGCAAGTTGCGCGTTAGCGTTACTTTAAAAGCAAGGTTGCCGGCATCGTTCATAAAATGCTCGACATCGTCGATGGTAAATTCAAATTTCACTTCTTTGAAGAAGAAATCTACATCTTTTAAATAAGCTTGTACATCTTTATTTGTGGGAACAACACGGCGTTCGTCGAGGTCATCTTCAATTTGGACTTTCTCATCCTTAAAAAACTTTCGGAAACTTTCTTGAATGATAGTTTCCTTCTCTTGTGCAATGGTTTCAGGGTCGCCTACTGTATTCAGAGCAAATTGGAAAAAAGTAACCAAACGGCGTGAGTCGTTTTTATACCGTTCAATTTCTTCGGCAGAATATTCCCCATTGTTTTCTTGGGCTGTTGCCCAAAATGCAGTACCCACCAAAAATAAAATCGAGGTAAAAAACACTGAAAATGAAGAGGTTTTCATTTGATTTAAGATTTTATATACTGAAAAGTCCTTTGAAGTGATGCTATGAGTTTGTTTGCAGTTGTAAGTTCCGAAAAGTACGTCAAACCTAAAAAGATTACGCAAGGCAACACGGTGTGGCTCGTTCAAAACACCTGCGAATATTTAGGGGGCAAACTTCTTACATATTCGACGTATATTAAGTTGATTTAACACCTTTAAAGAGGCGTACTGTGGCACGGGTGCACCATACAAGCCACCAGTATAGAACTGCTAACAGCGATAGTACGGGTAAAGCATACGAGTTAACCCTGAAGAGTTTAGCACGGTAGGGGTCATTCACAAAATTGAAAGCAAGATCGCCGCGAGCTAACCAATACGATACAAAAATCCATGTAAAGCCTCCTAAAAATGCAATGGCTAGTAGGTTGTAATACCAATTTCCCCACGAATCTTTTCGCGGAATGCCTGCTATTTTTCCAATTTGTACGAAAACAAGGGGGAAACACATGAGCGCAACCCATGTGAGGCAAGTACCCCATGGGATAAACGGATTCACCCACAGCGCTACAATGAGGATTTCGGAACTAGTGGTGAGTAAAAAAATGTACCAGCTTTCGTAAAGGAGTAGTGCAAAAAGTAGTAAAAGATTTTTTATGGAAGATGACATATCAATTTGGGTTTTTGCATACAAAGAGAATAAATAGAGTAATTGCTCGGCAAATAGAAATATACAGTACTTCCATTAAACCCACCGAAATTCTTTTCTGGATTTTATCCTAAGAAATATACCTTTACCGTTTAATCAGAATTCTGAATAAGCAAGAACTGAATTCTCTATGGAAACCACTACATTAACAGATTACGAACTTGTGATTGGGCTAGAAATACACGCTCAATTGAATACCCAAAGTAAAATTTTTGCTTCGGATGCTACCACCTTTGGTGAAGCTCCCAATACCAATATAAGTTTAATTACCCTTGCCCACCCGGGCACTCTACCACGCTTGAACGAAAAAGTGGCACAGCTCGCCATTCGTATGGGGTTGGCGATGGGATGCGAAATCAGCCGTTATAACGTGTTTGACCGAAAAAGCTATTTCTACCCCGACCTACCCAAAGGCTATCAAATCACTCAAGAAAAAACACCAATCTGCCTTGGTGGAGGTCTTACCATTCGGACCGAAGCCGAAGGGGAAACCTTTGTTCGGCTCAATCGCATCCACTTAGAAGAAGACGCCGGCAAACTGGTGCACCCTGAAGGCAAAAACTATTCGCAAGTAGACCTGAACCGTGCCGGGATGCCACTGATTGAAATTGTAACCGAACCCGATTTGCGCTCTGCCGAACAAGCCGCGACATACCTCACCGAGATTCGCCGTTTGGTACGTTACCTCGATGTTTGCGACGGAAATATGGAGGAAGGCTCTCTACGTTGCGATGCCAACGTTTCGGTTCGAAAAAAAGGCTCTAAGGCGCTTGGGCAAAAAGTGGAAATCAAAAACTTAAATTCCATTCGGAATGTGGCAAGAGCCATCGCCTACGAGAAAGAACGCCAAGTAAAGCGCTTGGTACAAGGAGAACCCATCCTTTCTGAAACGCGCTTGTTTAATGTACAATCCGGCACTACTACTGCCATGCGTACCAAAGAAACTTTAACCGACTACCGCTATTTCCCCGACCCTGATTTGCCCCCATTTACCGTATCGGATGCCATGTTGGAAACCATTCGAGCTGAAATGCCAGCTTTGCCTTGGGAGCTTACCGAGAAATTTCAACGCGAATATGCCCTGCCAGCCTACGATGCTGAGGTACTGACCGATGACCGCCACACAGCTGTTTTTTTCGAAGAAGTAGCAACACATACTAAAGCCTACAAAGCGATTTCCAATTGGTTGATGGGACCCGTTAAAGCATGGTGTAACGAAACCAAAACGCCCATATCGCAATTTCCGATGACTGCCCAACGACTCGCCGAACTCATTGCTTTGGTAGAGAATGGCACGGTAAGCTTTGCGGCAGCTTCCCAAAAACTTTTCCCAGAAGCCCTCTCAAAACCTGAGGAGGTGCCATCAAAAATTGCGGAGCAACTTGGGCTAGCACAACAAAGCGATGATGCTTTCTTATTGCCATTTATCGAAGAAATTATCGCCCAAAACCCTGATAAAGTGAAGGTATATAAAAATGGTAAAAAAGGACTGATAGGCTTTTTTATGGGCGAATTGATGAAAAAAAGCAAGGGGAAGGCTGACCCTAAAAAGGCAAACGGACTAATGCAAAAGCAACTGAACGCGCAATAAAGGAGGTGTTAAAAGCCCGTTAAGCCTGTGGGCATCTGACTAATTTCCCCTCCTGCCTTGTTGTTCGAAAAACGGCATGAATTTTTCAAACTTTAAACCGTACCGCAAAGGTATACCTTACATGAAACATCATTTTTATATTAAATTGTACAACACCGTGAGAAACCTTTTTTATGTTCTTTTCCCCGCAATGATTTTGTGGGCTTGCCAAGGGCAGTCGCAATCAAACCAATCGGAAACGCCAGCGAGTATCACGCTGAGTGGAACTATTCAAAATCCACAAGAAGGGGATGTAATCCTATACCGCCTTGAGAATGGTGGAAGAACAGAGTTTGCCAAAATTGATGCAAAAGCTGATGGCTCATTTAGCCAAGCACTTGAACTCGATCAACCCGGCTTCTTTATCTTAAATATTTATGACCAACAAGAAGGTGTGCTCGTGCTCACCCCACAACACGATGTAACCATCACCGCCGATGGCTCTTCTTCCGAAGGAGTATTCAACGTAAGTGGATCTAAGGAAACCGATGCTTTTATTAAATACCAGCAATTGGAAGAAGAGTTGGCACAACGCTCTTCTGAGTTAACTCAAGCCTATTATGCTGCCGAAACAGAAGAAGAAGCGAAAAAAGCAGAAGCAAATTATATGGCGTATATCGAACAGGCTACAGAAAAAATAAAATCGTTTGTGAAAGAAAACGATCATCCGTTTGTATCGGTATTAGCAGTTTCTATGCTCGATGCTGGCGAACACTACGATTACCTCGACGAGTTAAGCCAGCGTTTGCTCGAAAAATATCCTTCTTCGGAAATTGCCCAATCGTACCGAGGTGAAATCGAAGCCGTACAAAAAACTGCCATAGGACAGCCCGCTCCTGAAATTGAACTTACAGCGCCTGATGGTAAAAAAATTGCCCTTTCTTCTTTGAAAGGAAAATATGTACTCATCGATTTCTGGGCTTCGTGGTGTGGCCCTTGCCGCAAAGAAAACCCCAATGTGGTAAAAATGTATAAGAAGTATCAAGATAAAGATTTCGAAATATTTGGGGTATCGCTTGACCGCGAACGCGAAGATTGGCTGCAAGCCATTGAAGAAGATGGTTTAGATTGGTTACACGTATCTGATTTGAAGTTCTGGCAATCAGAAGTAGTACCTCTTTACCGTATCGAAGGAATTCCAATGACAGTGCTCATTGATAAGGACGGGAAAATTATTGCTAAGAATTTACGTGGGAAAGCCCTGGAAGATAAACTCGAGGAAATCTTATAAATCCAACTGAAAGAGACAAAAAAGCAGAAGCGCAAAAACGTTTCTGCTTTTTTTTATTCTTTTTTGTACCACTGTCGCACTACGTTTGCGGCAGGCTTTCCCTGCGGGGTGTATCGTGTGTTTTCAGCATGAGGAAACCGCCGATGTGCCCCATACCACTTCCATAGAAAACCGCCGGCTACCCAGGGCTCTTGCCAAAACTGCAGAAAGAATGCCTCATACGCCACCTGTTGTGCTAACAAATTAATCTTACCACTTTCCTCGTATTCGCTAGGCAGTTCCCACTGGTTCCCCGCTGCACCGTCTATACTTCTATAACCAAACTCAGTAAATAAAACGGGCTTTTTATGCATTTCGCTCAGCTTTTGTAAACGCTGTTTATGATTTATCCAAGCCGATTGCAAAGCCTTTAAAGTTGGCGTATCTGCTTGCGAAAGCGGGAAGTACGCATGTATCCCAATGTAGTCGAGTTCATCCCAAAATGGTATATTATCAAAATTATCCCAGTTTGCACCATATGTGAGTTTGCCTCGATATACCTTCCGCACTTTTTGGATCAGTTGCCTCCAAAACGTAGGGCGTTGTGCTATGGCATTCTTGAATTCAAGCCCCATGCAGAACAGTTCTACCTCGAGCGAATCGGCAATGGCAGCCATCTCGAGCATATACCGTTCATACGAGCGTTCCCACACTTGCCAATCGGTTTCTGTATCTAGGGTGAAATCGCCGGTCCACCCTTGTCCGCGTACCCAAAGATGCGGTTTCACCATAATTTGCAAGCTGCATTGCCGTGCCATAGCGATGCTGGCAATCAGTCCTTCGGAGCGTTCGCCCCACCATTGCCTTGGGTGGTTATATTGCACTTCGGGCGATTCAGGATTGCAAAAAGCATAGGGCATTAAGCAAACGGCATTGGCGTGTAGGCTATCCAAAGCGGGGAAAGGATTGGTAGGTTCTTCGCGCGGAGGAGCTACATATGAAACTCCATTCCATTGGTCTTCTACCACAACCGAAGAAGAGCACGAAACCCACAAAAGGAATGAGCCGAACACTACAAGGCGTTCAATTGCAGTATAAAAATTGAATTCAGCCAGATTCTCGTAAATTTGATGAGAACTCAATTTACAAAACAAGCAAAACTGAAATTGAAATTGTATGGAAAACGAAGGAAAAAATCCGGAAAGCGGAAATCAAATCAACATTGAACTTTCTGAAGAAATTGCCGAAGGCGTATATGCTAATTTGGTAATGATTGCCCACTCAAACAGCGAATTCGTACTCGATTTCATTCGCCTGATGCCCGGTGTGCCAAAGGCTAAAGTAAAATCGCGCGTGGTAGTAACGCCCGAACATGCCGTTCGTCTACTCAATGCCCTTAAAGATAACATCGATAAATACGAGGCAAGCTTTGGGAAAATTAAATCGACCCAAGAAGCGCCTCGCTTCCCTATGAATTTTGGTGGAACTGTAGGAGAAGCATGAAAACATTTGAATTTGATTGGCAAAGTAGCGATGCGCTCACCTTACGGGGCAAATGTTGGCTTCCCGAAGAGGAGCCTCCCAAGGCGCTGCTTTGCTTGGTTCATGGTTTTGGGGAATACTACGGAAGGTATGAACACGTAGCAGCATTTTGGACTGCCCACCGCATCGGGCTGATTGCCTACGATTTGCGCGGGCATGGCAAGTCTGATGGAAAGCGTGGCTATGTACCCAACTACGATGTGTTAATGGAAGACCTAGGGACGTTCCTTACCCTAATTCGCGAAAAGATGCCCGAAGTACCTCTGTTTCTCTACGGGCACAGCATGGGAGGCAATTTAGTGGCAAACTTCACAATTCGATACCCTACCGATTTTCTCAAGGGCGTTATCATTACAAGCCCATGGCTACGATTGGCGAAAGATCCGCCGGCTCTCAAAGTGGTAATGGGAAAGCTGATTGCTAAAATTATCCCTACTTTCCGCGATACTGCCATTTTAGAAGTAAAAGGGCTTTCACGCGATTTAGAAGTAGGTAGAGCTTACCTTCGCGATGATATCATTCATAATAAAATGGGGGTAAAACTCTTTTTAGGCGTAAGCGAAGCTGGCGAAATTGCACTAGCCAATGCTCAAGATTTCAAACACGATAGCCTCATTATGCACGGTTCTGATGATCCTATCACCTCGGCAGAAGCTACCCAGCAGTTTGCGGAAAAGGCAGGGAAAGAACCTACTTTTAAGCTGTGGAAAGAGCTTCGGCACGAGCTTCACAACGAAACCAATAAAGAAGAAGTGCTCGCTTTTATGCTACAGTGGGTGGATCAACAGCTAGGTACTTCGTAAACAACTCGAAGGCTGATGTGATGTTTAGATTTTTATCGTTACACAAACTTGATTTCGAGCGATTTATAAGACTATTATTTTACTAAGGATTGAGTACTGATAACACCTAACTATGCGTTTTCATAATCTTTCAGAAGTACCTCCGGCTTTATTACTCATTGATATTCAATTGGGTATGGACGAAAGCGCACATTGGGGTGGAGAGCGCAACAATCCAGATGCTGAAGCATTGGCGGCCAAGATACTGAACCACTGGCGTGCCAAACAGTTGCCTCTTTTTCATGTAAAGCACAATTCTACGCAGCCTAATTCGCCCCTAGTACACGGAAAGCCGGGCAACGCTTGGAAACCTGAAACGGCTCCGTTGCCCTCTGAACCGATCATCGAAAAATCGGTCAATAGCGCGTTTATTGGAACCAATTTAGAGCAACAACTCCGCAAGCAAGGCATAAAAGAGCTAGTAATTGTAGGGCTTACAACCGACCACTGTGTGTCTACTACAGTCCGAATGGCAGCAAATTTCGGGTTTTCGGTGTTTTTAGTAAGTGATGCTACGGCAACTTTTGGGCGTATGGGGTACAATAAGAAGGAGTACTTCTCTGCTCAACAAATCCATTCTATGGAACTAGCCGTACTGAATGGTGAGTTTGCCGCTGTAGTTTCTACTGAGGAGGTAATCAGTGCGTTACAGTTGGGTTGATTACCCGAATCTGTGTTTACTTTTCGGTTTTACAATTAGAGCAAACACCATCGAGTACTATTTGAAAATCGGCAATTTGGTATTTTTCTAAGCGGTGGACGTAGTCGTTAGGAAAAGCGGGTAGGCACTCTACAGAGTCGCACTCTGTGCACTTTAAGTGGGGATGCAACGATTGCTCCGAATGGGTTTCCTCGGCATTAAACACATACATAGGATGCCCTTTTTGGTCGCGTATTTTGAGTACTAGACCGGCTTCCATAAACAAGTTTAACGATCGGTACATTGTCGCTCGATCCATCAGGTAGGCAAGTGCCTCTTCAATTTCGGTTTGAGAGCATGCCTTTTCTTTACCAATTAAATGGCTTAATAAAGCGACTCGCTGTTCGGTAATACGCTGCCCTTTTTTTCGCATTAAAGTAATTGCCTTGCTTGTACTCATAACCATAACATCTTACTAATAAATATACTCGAAACTATTGGGTTTGGGAAAGTTAGGTCTTGTAAATCCTTAAAAAAACAGGATAAGCAAATCACAGAAATCCTAGTATAGAATCGTTCCTCTTAGAAAATATACAAATTTACAAGGAATAAGTTCTTTCAGATGATGCCTACCTTTTTAGGCATAAACTTCCCTTTTGGGTAAAGTGAAGTGAGATACCCATTTTTTAAGGGAAAAGCCTGTATTTTGGTGTTTCTGATAGGATGATCGAACAAGTACACAGATGGAACTAATTCTTCATACATTTCAACTGAAATTAAAGTATACGTTTACCATTTCGCGCTGGTCGCGCGATTTCCAAGATACCGTAATTGTGGAACTGCGCGATGGTGTCTATCGTGGCTATGGCGAGGCGGCAGTTAATTCCTATTACCATATTTCCAAAGATGATGTACTACGCGACTTGACGGCGCTCAAGCCCACCCTTGAGCAGCTCGCATGGGATACTCCCGAAGAGTTATGGGCTGCCGTGAAGCCTTCGTTAGCACATAATTCGTTTGCGCTGTGTGCCCTTGATATGGCAGCTTGGGATTTACATGCCCGAAGAAAAGGCGTTCCCTTGTATAAATTATGGGACTTAGACTCGGCGCAAAGCCCAATGAGTAATTACACCATTGGAATCGGCTCGATTGAAACCATGCGCCAGCGTATGCATGAAATGCCTTGGCCATTATATAAAATTAAATTGGGTACTGAAAACGATTTGGAAATTGTACGTGCTCTGCGCCAAGAAACAGAGGCGGTCTTTCGGGTAGATGCCAACTGTGCATGGACTGCCGAACAGACCTTACAATATGCCCCCATTTTACAAGGGCTAGGCGTAGAGTTTATTGAACAACCGTTGCCCGCCCAAGCGTTAGCGCAAATGGCTACGGTCTATCAGCAATCGGCATTGCCACTCATTGCCGATGAAAACTGCGTGCTAGAAACCGACGTAGCCCACTGCTACGAAAAATTTCATGGTATTAACATTAAACTCACTAAATGCGGTGGACTTACCCCGGCACGCAGAATGATTGCCCAAGCTCGGCGGTTAGGCCTTAAAGTGATGGTGGGCTGCATGACTGAGTCGTCCGTGGGAATTTCCGCTATTGCCCACCTTGCTCCTTTGCTCGATTACGTTGATATGGATGGCGCTTTATTGTTAGAAGACATCGCCGCAGGCGTTACCCTAAAAAACGGTGCTATTTGCTATCCTTCAGAAAATGGTACAGGTGTGCATTTACTCGATAGTGCTTTAGATACCTGAGCGGTTATTGCGAAAGCTTCGAGCGCAGCGCCTTGGTAACCAAAGGAAGCAAATCGCCGATTTCGCTTGCTAAAAATTGGAAGGCTTTTGATGGGGATACCTGCGGGATTGACCGCAAACTTTCGTGCAATTGGGCAATCAGGCTTGCCTTTCCCAGCTTCTGTTCTTTGTATTTTGCCGCTAAGGTAAACCACTGCAAAACAGGTAATTGCTTTTGGTTAGCCACCTGGGCGCCCTCTTTGGTGAGTAAATCAAATTTTCGGATGAGGCGCAGCACCTTTGTGTTTTTTTCTTGCCATAGCAGCCCTTTGCAGTAGGTATGAAAGAACGTGTGCCAATTGTGAGCCATCACCATTTCGGCATTTCCTTTCAAAAAAGCGTCGGCATAGCGTTCACCCTGTGCGTATTCTTTTTGGGCAAACAAGGTGCGCAAATACATGCTTACAAAATTAATTTTATCGTGCGGGCGTTCGCTTTGTTTCATCTGAGGGAATGCCACCCGCAGCAGTTGCCGCGCTTCGGTAAGTTTTCTCATGCGTAAAAGCACAGCCGCCAAGTTGCTGCGGTATTGTAAGCTCTCGGCATACGAGCCCCGTAGCGATAAATACCCAAACCGCTCGGCGGCTTCGAGTTGCCGCTGTTGATTGCACAAAATTAGACGGTTGGCGTAATATTTTATCAGCATGCGTCGGCTGTATAGTTGCCCTTTTTGCAAATCTTCTTCTTGAGCATCGAGCAAGGCTTCAAGCTTATCAAAATTTCGTTTAGCAACGTGCAGAATGGTTAGTTGGGTAAACGCTTCGTATCGGCTTTGTCCGTCGAGTTGGGAATCGAAGTAAATGCTGTTGAGCCAATCTTCCCAACGTGTGGAGTCGCCTTCTCCATGGTTGTAATAGCGTACCACGTCGATAAGCGCAAGGTGCAACTGCTCTTGGCGTTTTTCTGCCTTTTGGTACTGCAATTTGCGTTCGTTGAGGTATTCCATTACAATGCCATACATCTCGTATTGCATGTGTGTGAGTAAAAATTGCCGATAGTTTCGCAATAGATTATACCATTTGGTAAAGTGATAGGGCGGCCCTTCAGGGTACTCAATTTTTCGGATGATTTGCTGGGCTACGTCTTGCGTAAGCGTACCGGTAGTGATGGCAAAGTCAGTTTGGCTGAGCCACTCGTATTGCACATCGACATCGATAGTAGCAAGGCGCTGTTGAATCCAGTTTTTCAAGTGCGAGTACTTTCGTTTGTCGATGGACTCGTCGAAGGGGAGAGGCTGTAGCAAAGGTTCGCAGTTGTGTTGCATACGCTGCAAAATGGCAAAGCGTTCTGGATCCTCAAAGAGTTGTACCTGTAGCAAGTACGCGATTTCGTGCGGAAGTGTTTGTTGAGTAAACTCCGAAAACGCCACAAATTTTCTTTTCATGCAAAAGGATGTTTTGAGCAATCATTCCTTAAATTTAAATAAGAATTTACCGAATAGGATACCGATAGTTGAACAAAATTGCAGGGCTGTCCGTATGTGTAGTGCTTTTTTAAAATGTTTTGAATATCAGTTACTTAACTAAGTATTTTTTCTTGTTTTAGAGAAAAGTCCACCTCAACAACTCTTTATTTTTGTTCGGTTGCTGCACAGAAGGTTGCTACTTTCGGTATAAGAAATAACAACATCCACAGCAACAAATTTTTTAAACTATGAAAGAGGTATTCATCGTTTCGGCACTGAGAACTCCTATGGGTAGTTTCGGGGGAGTGTTTAGCGGACTAACTGCCATTGAACTTGGCTCTACCGCCATCAAAGGCGCTTTGGAAAAAGCTGGTGTTCCCGGTACCGAAATCAACGAAGTTTTTTACGGCAATGTCTGTTCGGCAAACTTAGGACAAGCGCCTGCCCGCCAAGCTGCCTTAGGAGCGGGCATCACTCAAGAAGTGCCCTGTACCACAGTAAATAAGGTCTGTGCGTCGGGCACAAAAGCGATTATGTTAGCAGCCCAAACGATTCAACTGGGTTTGAACGACCTAGTGGTAGCAGGGGGCATGGAGAGTATGTCGAACATTCCGTACTATTTACCCAACGCTCGCTACGGCTATAAATATGGCGATGGACAAATTATTGATGGTTTATCGAAAGATGGGCTTACTGACGCTTACGACCACATGGCGATGGGAGTATGCGCCGATGCTACAGCAGCTAAATACGGCATTAGCCGCGAGGCACAAGATGAGTTCGCAATCAATTCATATAAAAAAGCGGCAGCAACTACTGAGAGTGGAATATTCAAGCAAGAAATCACCCCGGTGTTCGTTCCGCAACGCAAAGGCGAACCCCTCGAAGTAGTAGAAGACGAAGAATACAAACGGGTGAATTTCGATAAAGTACCTAACCTTCGCCCTGCTTTTACCAAAGAGGGTACTGTAACGGCGGCGAATGCCTCTACCATTAACGACGGCGCCGCGGCTCTAATCCTTGCCAGCGAGGAAGCCATCAAAGCGCATGGGCTAACACCCATTGCCCGGATCATCTCATATGCCGATGCAGCGCACGAACCAGAGTGGTTTACCACAGCCCCTACCAAAGCAGCGCCTTTGGCACTGAAAAGAGCCGGCTTATCGCTCAACGATATCGATTTCTTTGAAGTTAACGAAGCATTTTCTGTAGTTACGATGGCATTTAACCAAGTGCTCGACGTAGATCCCGCCAAAGTAAATGTATTTGGTGGCGCCGTAGCCCTCGGCCACCCGCTAGGCGCTTCGGGTGCCCGTATTGTAACTACGCTTTCTAATGTTTTACAAAACCAAGGAGGAACGCGCGGTATGGCGGCTATCTGCAACGGTGGCGGCGGTGCTTCTGCGCTCATCCTCGAAAAAGTATAAATCGCCCATGCAAACGAATTGGGCACTGTTTATTTGATTTTTTACATAGTAACATCACACAACGTATGGAACAATCTTCAACCCCGTTTCAGTACCTCATCGACCAACAATCGCAGATGTTGGACAACTGGACTGAAATGACCAAAAAAATGAATGAGAATCTTTTCAACGGAAAGGCTCCTCAAAACGGTAAAGCTGAGGGAACACCGAACCCCACTGAGTTCTTCGAAAACTGGTTTAAACAACAACAAGAAATGGCAAAAAACTTTTGGGGGATGTATGATAAAATTCCGGGAAACAACCTGTTTTTATTCACTCCTAGCCAAATGAAATCGCAGTTTGATGTGATGCAACAATGGTACGATTCGTACAAAGACATGATGAAAAAAGCTGGCATCGAGTCGCCGATGCTTTCCATGTCAAATCAGGTAACCCAAATGGGGCAGCAGTTCGATCAGTTCACCAAAATTTATATGCAAATGATGCACTTTTGGGAGCCTTTTACGCAAATGGTACAAAAAGACATGAACGTAGAGAAAATTATGCAAGAGTGGATGAAGCCCGATGCTTACCACAAAATGTTTGATACTATGATGGGCGCCATGAACATGGAAACCGTTTGGGAGAAAGCCTCGAAGCTGCAAGAGCAATTCAAAGGATACCTCACCCAAATGATGAGCGGCAGCCCTTCAGAGCTTTCCGAAGCGATGGGCATGAAGCCCTGGTTCGATATGATGCAAAAGGTAAACGAACAAGCTACGCAAAACTTAGCTCCTTTTACCCAAAGCCTTACCCGCAGCCGCGAAAGCGAAATGCTCAAACTGATGCAAGACTTGGGCATGGGCTTTTCGGACTATTCGCTCAAACTCGCAGAGCTACAAACCAACTACTATCAAACCAGCTACGAAGCTTTGGTGAAAACAGTGGAACATACATTGGATACTTACAAGCAAGATTCGACGACGCTGAACTACGAGACATTTTTTAAAAATTACCTCGATCAGCTAGAAACGGCTCTTACAGCCGCCTTCGAAACCGACGAGTACGGCAAACTCCAAGGCGAAGTGGCAAAAGCAGGCGCGCAGCTAAAACATAAAATGGATAAGATTACCGAACTGATGTTTGTAGGTACGCCCTTCACCATGCGTAGCCAAACCGAAGATGTGGTAGCAGAGCTACAAACCTTGAAACGAAAAGTGCGCAACTTAGAGAAAAAGTTAGCAGAAGCCGAAGAAGCAAAAACGCCCGCCAAAACAACGACTGCTCGTTCAAAAGCGGCAAGTACTGCTAAGTAAGCCCTTGTTGCAGGGATGATTCCCCAGGGAGTGCGCTTCGGTGCCTCCCTACTTCCCTTGCTAGTATCGATCCACCCTCTTTTTTATCCATTTAAACAACTGAAAAAAATAAAGAAATTATGAGTACAACCGCCACACAACCCGATAGTGCCGCTTTAATGAATTCACTGCAATCGTGGTATGAGCACCTTTCTGAGGTGAACGAAGTAGACATCGCCACCGCTGAACGCGAAACGGTTTGGCAAGAAGGCAAAGTGAAACTGTATCATTTTAAAAACGACCATACCATTAAAGCGAAAACGCCTGTAGTTATTTCGTATGCCCTAGTGAACCGCTGGGAAATGATGGATTTACAATCGGATCGTAGCCTCATTCGTAAGATGTGTTCCGAAGGCCTTGATGTGTACCTCATCGATTGGGGATATGCCGACGTATCGGAACGCTACAAAACTATGGACGACTACATCAATGGCGACTTAGACGATTGTGTCGATTTCGTTCGTAAAAAACACGGTGTAAAACAGGTAAACCTTTTAGGAGTATGCCAAGGAGGTACTTTCAGTTTGATTTACGCCGCGCTGCACCCCGAAAAAATTAAAAATTTGATTACGCTCGTTACTCCGGTCGACTTTTCCATCAACGATGGTTTGCTTTTCCGATGGTCGCGCCACATGGATGTAGATGCCATCGTAGATGGATACAACGGGCTCATTCCCGGGGAGTTTTTGAATATTTCTTTCGATTTACTCAAGCCTACCGGCAAAATGCGTAAGTTGCTCAGTTTGCCCGACGTAATGAAAGACAAAGCAAAGCTGATGAACTTTCTACGTATGGAAAAATGGGTGTCGGATAGTCCTGATCAGGCAGGCGAAACGTACCGCCAATTCATTAAAGATTTGTACCAAGAAAATAAATTGGTAAAAGGAGAATTTGAATTAGGAGGACAGAAGGTAGATCTGAAAAATATTCAAATGCCGATTCTGACCATCTACGCCAAAGCCGATCACCTCGTTCCGCCTTCGGCTACCAAACCCCTGAACGATTTGGTAAGCTCGAAAGATAAAGAGCTATACGAGTTTCCCGGTGGGCATATTGGAGTTTTTGTAGGTAATCGTTCGCAGCAAGATCTTGCCCCTACCATTGCCAACTGGATTGCCAAACGCGATAAGTAGATTTATGTAATCGTAATAAAGTGATTTGGGGAGTGAGCTTTTGCGGAGATGTTTTTCTGAGAGTATCGGTGTTATACCGCCCCAAATTATTTTCAACTCGATACGGACTACCCTTTGAAACGCATAGACCGATGTGATACTAAGTGTATTTTTTTACCCTAATATTCCAGTCGGTTTCACATCCGACATCTTCATTTTTTAACCTTTTAAAAACCCCTGCAACCATGACAAGCAACAAGCAAATTGTAACGTTAGTAACCGGTGCCACAGGTGGGCTGGGTACTGCAATGTGTAAAAAACTAGCCGACGATGGCTACTTGGTAATTGCCAATTACCACAGCGAAAGCAAAGCTCAAAAGTGGCGGGCGGATCGCTTGGCTGAAGGCTACGATTTCCCCATGTACCAAGCCGATGTTTCCGATTTTGAATCGGTGAAGGCAATGGTAGATGCTATTGAAGCCGAACACGGAACCATTGATGTATTGGTAAATAATGCTGGCATCACCCGCGATATTTCGTTCCGAAAGATGACCCCCGAACAATGGCATTCTGTGATTAGTACCAACCTCGATAGCATTTTTAATTGTACGCGCAACGTGATTAACCAAATGATTACCACAGGGTTTGGTAGAGTAATCAACATCTCTTCGGTGAACGGACAACGCGGGCAGTTTGGGCAAGCAAACTACTCAGCGGCAAAGGCAGGTATTCACGGATTTACCAAAACGCTTGCTATGGAAGTAGCCCGCAAAGGGATTACCGTAAATACTATATCGCCAGGTTACATTGCCACCGATATGGTCTTGGCTGTACCGGAAGAGGTACGAGAGCAAATTGTTGGAGGGATTCCGTTGGGGAGGTTAGGAGGTACCGAAGAAATTGCCCATTTGGTGTCGTTTTTGGCTTCTGATAAGGCATCGTTCATTACAGGCGCCAACTATGCAATCAATGGTGGGCAACATGTGTATTAAGCTCGAATAAACGCTAATATTTTCCGATAGTATTTTTTTCAGTTTCATGAAAAAGCACACCGCTTCTGGCAGTGTGCTTTTTGTTTGTGGTAAGTGTTAAGTGGGGTAGATTACGGGAAAATGCCGTTTTCGATGTAGTTTAAGGCAATCTTATTGATCGAAAGAATAAAGGCAGCTGTCCGCAGATTCGTGATTTTATGTCGGCGTGCCGTAGCATGCAATTCTTGGTAAGCATCTACCATGGTTTCTTCCAAGCCCGATTCTACCAAGTCGGCTTCGCCAGCTCCTTTGATAATTGCTTTCCGTTGCTTGAAGGTAAGGTTCGTATCGGAAGCGCTTTCAATAGCCTCTACAATTCGCTCATTATTGAGCTGGTCGTAGCGTTTTTCGAGTTTCCCAAACGACATGCGCGAAAGGTTTTTCAGCCACTCAAAATACGAAACGGTTACCCCACCGGCATTCAGGTAAATATCGGGCAAAATCAAGATGTTACGGTCAAGTAAGATTTTCTCGGCTTCGTTCGTTACCGGGCCATTGGCTGCTTCGGCAATAATTTTCGCCTGGATGCGCGGGGCATTCTCTTCGGTAATTTGGTTTTCAAGGGCAGCTGGAATCAAAATGTCGCATTCATACTCTAACAGCGAAAGAGAGTTTTCCACAGGTTCAGCCCCCGGAAACGTTAAAATCGTGCCTTCTTTTTTACGATGCTTGAACACTTTTTCAACGTTCAATCCTGAAGGGTTAAAAATTCCTCCTTCTTTTTCGGCAATTCCAATAATGATAGCTCCGGCTTCTTGCAAATAGAAAGATGAAAAGTAGCCTACATTTCCCAAGCCCTGGACAATCACACGTTTCCCTTCAATACCCGAACGCAATCCTATTTCAGCCATATCTTCGTTAAAACTAACGGCTTCTTTTAAACCAAAAAATACGCCTCGCCCAGTAGCCTCGGTTCTACCCCGGATACCTGCCTGCGAAAGCGGCTTGCCCGTAACACAAGCGTCGGCGTTAATATCTTCTGGGAAAAGCGAAGCATACGTATCGGAAATCCACGCCATTTCCTGTTGCCCAGTGCCGTAGTCGGGTGCGGGGACATCAATAGCCGGGCTGATGAATTTTTTGATAGCCAGCTCATAGGTATAACGGCGAGTAATTCGCTCAATCTCGTTAATCGAGTAGTCCCATCGGTCGATTTTTACACCCCCTTTAGCCCCTCCAAAGGGGACATCGACCAAGGCACATTTGAACGTCATCAGTGCGGCAAGCGCCTTTACTTCATCTTCGTTTACTTGCTTGCTGTAACGGATTCCCCCTTTTACAGGCTTTTTATGGTGCGAATGTTCTGCACGGTATGCTTCAATTACTTCGTACTCTCCATTATCGCGTCGGATGGGGAAATATACTTTATAAATACTGTTACACTGCTTAATTTGCTCAATTAATCCCCTAGGGTATTCCGTGTAACTCGCCGCCACATTTACGGTCTGTAGGACGTTGTCAAAAAAACTGTAGTTACTCATTCAATTTTTGTTCAAATCGTTGAAAAATGCTTTAGGATACCGCTTGTGTTTTCGGGCGGTTGAATAAGTTAAATTAAGAAAGTTCCCCCAAGAAAGGCAATGGTTTGCTATAGGATTTTTTGGTTAACATACAATCGAAAAGAAAATCGTTGGGTGCTTTGAAATCTACGAATTAAGTACCTTCGTAAGGTCTGTGTTTTCCTGCCTTAAAATATGCCGTAATGTGTTCACGTTTTTTTCTCCTGTTGTTTTGCAAAGTAGGATTATTGGCTACGCTTAGTGCTCAAACGTTGCCCGAACGCTGTCAGTTTCGGCTAAAACAAAGTGCCGAACAGCGGCAACAGTTTGAAAAACTCTTGCAAAGAGCCATGCGCCAACAGCGCGAAATTGGCGAAGAAACCCACTACCGCATTCCAATCATTTTTCACATTGTACATAACGGAGAACCTGTAGGCGAAGGCGCTAACGTAGCCGCAGCTCAAGTATATTCTCAAATCGAGGTGCTCAACGAAGATTTCAACCGTCTCAATGCCGATACGGCTCTCATCAACCCCGATTTTAAGAAGCTTTCTTCGGAAATCGGGATAACCTTTGAACCTGCCTTGCTTTCCCCCTCAGGAGAAATATTAACCGAGCCGGGAATCCACCGATACGAAAGCAAAATCACCGCATTTAATATTGATAATTACGATAAAGAACTAAAAATCCATACAATTTGGAATCCTGAAGAATACGTAAACGTGTGGGTGGTGCCGCCCATTGGAAACTTCTTAGGGGCGGCGCAATTTCCCGTAGCTACCGGTTTGCCCGGTATAGAAGATGAACTCAGCCGACCTACCACCGAAGGGGTAGCTGTTGCGTACCGAGCGTTGGGGCGCGCACCCGAAAATCCGTTCGACTCGCCTTATAATCAAGGGCGCACCTTAACCCACGAGTTAGGGCATTGGTTGGGCCTTTTTCATCCATGGGGCCCCGATGTAGGGGGATGCACCCAAGATGATTTCTGTGAAGATACTCCCAATGTAGGCGCACCCAATTTTGCATGCCTTACCGAACCTGTAACCTCCTGCGGAAATATCCGAATGCACGAAAACTTTATGGAATATACCGAAGATGCCTGTATGGGTCTTTTCACACACGACCAAAAAGCACGTATGTTGGCAGCAATGGAAATCGGCGAGTTTCGTAGCGTATTACAAGAATCTACGGTGGCACCCGACAGTGCCATTGTTGCTCGTTTTTCGGTGAACCAACGTAGGGTTTGCCGAGGAGAAACGCTTGCATTTTCAGCAGAAGTGCAAGCATTGGGTGTTAGTAGCGAGTCGGTTCGCGTACAGTGGTTGTTCCCCAATGGTACACCAGATGCCTCTTCCGAAAGAGCACCTACCGTTCGGTACGATGTGCCCGGACGCTACACGGCAACGTTAATTGCGCAAGCGGCAGCCGTATCGGATACATTTCAAATGGAAATTCTAGTGCGCGATGTTCCGGAAACTTTACCAACGGAAGTTTCTACCAATTTTGAAGAAACCGCCTTTCCGCCCGAAGGGTGGTTGCTCGAAGGAGAGGCATGGCAAAAAAGTGACGTGGGGAAGCAATCGGCGACATCTCTTTACCTCCCTAATTATTATCAAAATTTAAAAGGAAAGATAGGGAAATTTCGCGCTCCGGTAGTAGCCACTGAGGGGCGTATGTTTACAGAAGTATTTTTTGAGTATGCGTATGCCACATGGCGAGGTAGTGATGCAGCCGATACGTTAGCGGTATACTATCGCACCGACTGTGAACAGACGTTTCAACTGCTTTGGCAAGATTCGGGCGAAACGCTGGCAAATGGACGGGCTTTCCAAAACGAGTTGCGCCCGTTCCAAAATAGCAATTGGAGAGCCGTATCGCTACAGATTCCCACCATCAACACGGAAAGCCTTGAAGTAATGTGGGTAGGGAAGGGGGCTTTTGGCAACAACATCCACATCGATAACCTTAGCGTGCGTCCGTTCACGGGCATAGTACCTGCTTTTACCACAGCAACGCAGTGGATTTGTGCAGGCGATAGCATTCAGTTTGCCGATACATCGCGCAGTTTCTCGAGCGATACCCTGCGCCGAGAGTGGTATTTTGAAGGCGGAATGCCTAGTTACAGTACCAATGCGGCACCTTTAGTGCAATATCCACAAGCTGGTATTTTTTCAGTGCGCTTGGTAAGCCTCCGTGCCGATGGCACTGTAGCCGAACTTTTGCAAGAACGATGGATAAAAGTAGCAGAACCCGCTCCTGAAACTATTTCACTTTCAGAAGATTTTGAAAGTCAAGTATTTATTGATTGGAATGAGCTTTCGGGGACATGGAATACTCAACCAGTTGGAGCTTACGAAACGAGTGAGAGAAGTACTTCGCCCTTAACCAATGCAAGTTTGCTTTCTCGTACGCTTTCCACCCAAACGACCGATTGGGTAAAAGTGGAATTTGACTATGCGGTAGCATCGGCAACGGTGCGCGACACCCTCACGCTTTTCTACTCAGCAGATTGCGGTAAAACGTTTCGGCGTTTGTGGCAAGCCCTTGGCGATACGCTCAATACCTTTTCGCCTTCTACTTTGAGAAGTGCCCCCAATTTTTTAGAATGGAATACCCAAACCCTGTATCTCCGTACCGATTCCCTTGCCTCTTCAATCTTGTTTCGCTTCGATGTCCAAAAAGACGACGGCACAGTATATCTTGACAATTTACGCGCCTCAGCAGTAAATGAAATTGAGGCTTCGTTTACCTCAGACCGAACTTTGTCGGAAATTTGCATAGGAACTTCTGTGCAATTTATGGCAACCCCTCGGCTGATTTCCGGTGCGCCACTTCAGCAAGTGCAGTGGGAGTTCGAAGGGGCAATACCCTCCCAAACTACGGCGCTCAACCCAAAGGTAACCTACAACCAAGCGGGAACTTTTGGCATCAAACTCATTATGCAAACCGCCCAAGCTGCCGATACCCTCACATTGCCCGAAGCAATTACTGTAACTGCCCTAGAGGAGTTACCTACTGTTTTAAATGCGACGTTTGAGCAAGGCGATGCAGCTGAATGGCAATCGCTTCCGGTATTTGCATGGAAAGTAGATCGGCAAGGAGGGGCGTATGGGCAAAGTTTCACTACCTATACTGCCGAAAATGCTTACTTCGCTCGGCAGGGATTTCGCGCTCGGTTAGTTTCCCCGGCTATCAACTTAGTAGAAAAAAACAGTGCTACGGTGTCGTTCGATGTTGCCTACCTACCCCGCGAAGCGATTCCTTCCGATACACTGTGTGTATTGTATAGCTTGAATTGTGGAGAGGATTTTCGGGAATGGTGGTGCGGTACAGCAAACGAATTGGCAACAGGTATAGCCCCAGCTGCATCGATTCGCCCTACCTCCGCCCAGTGGCAAACGCTTTCCTTCGATTTAGACATGCTCAACCCTGCCCAAACTGACAATGCATTGCGCCTAGCTTTTGAGAACCGAAGTGCGGCTAATCATACATTTTATATTGATAATGTGAAAGTTACCCCGTTTTCTTTTGAAATACCCATTGCCGATTTTATGGTCGATTTCCCCATGGCTGATAGCCTGTTTGTAGAAGAAGATACTGTGCAATTCCTCGATTTGAGTACCCGGCGACCTCGTTCTTGGCTTTGGGAAATAACAGGACCTGAAACGTTTACTTTCACCGAGCAAACCCCCAAAGTGGTGTTCCGAGTGCCGGGCACGTATCGGGTAACGCTTACGGTGGAAAACCCAGCAGGCAGTGCCACAGTTACCAAGGAACTTTCCGTATTTAGCCGTGAACCGCTCAGCATAGAGCAATCACATGATGATAACTTCCGAATATACCCTAACCCCGCACAAACGCATCTTTTTGTAGAAGGAGTGCCGCCTAAGACCCAACTCACTTTTTTGAATGCAATGGGGAATCGGCTATTTACAGGGCAAGTTGTTGATTCACAGCTTACTGTAATTCCCTTAGAAAAATTTCCCTCAGGAGTTTACATTTTAAAGCTGAATTTTAGGAGCATGGTGCTTTGCAAACGCGTGATTATTCGCTAATTTCTGCTCGTGAAATATCACGAAAACTTGAATTACAAGCACAGAAACTGAATATGAAAATGTATTAAAGTATTGATAGCCAAATCTTTAAATAGGTGAGGAGCGATATTCGAATAATAGTTAATCAGTTCATATTCATTACAAACACGTATCACAATGGCTACACCTTCTCCTTTCAAAAACTTGAATGTTAATCGCCCGGTACATGGCATTACTTTTTTAGAAGATGACCAATTGATTGTAGATTACTGGAGCGAGAAAGCCCAATTTGCCGATGTTGAATTGAGCCAAAAAATTGAACAAGTAGCGCAAACGCGGCCTACTAAACCTTATATAAAATGGCTGGTTGATCTTTCGGCAATTCGAGAAGATGCCAATGCTTCTGATGCTTGGCTCTACAGCGATTTAATCCCCTTTTTACTCAACGAAGGTTACTACTATCTTGCCATAGTAAAACCTCGTTACAATTATAAAAGTGAAGATACCGCAGTTGATTTGATTGAAATAGGCGATCGTATTGTCGGGCAGTTTAGCGATTTTGAAACAGCTTTTCGTTGGCTAAAGCAGCAGTAATTTTTGCGATTTTGCCTATTGATCGAGCCAAACTTTAAACAACGGTGTACGTTCTGCGCTTATAATCACTTCTTCTTCGAAAGGGGGAGCGAGTTCAACCTTCAGCCTTCCCTTAAAATAAGGATGGATAGTATGAGTGGAGTCGATGTGGGCAATTACTTTTCGGTTGAGCTTAAAAAACTGGACGGGATCGAGCAAATTTGCAAGTTCGTCGAGGGAATAATCGACAGGGAACTTTTGCCCCTCGTGTGTCATGAGCAGTGTGAGTTTATCTTGTGAATAGAAATAAGCAATCTGTGCAACTTTGATGGCTTGAATCCGCTGCCCATTTTTTACCAAAAACCGCGATTTATACATTGTTTCTCCACCCTTTACCAAAGCCGTTAACTCTTCGAGTTTGGTTTGCAAGTTTTGTTGGGCAAAATTGCTTTGCATTTGCTGAAATTTTTCGAGGCTTTGGTGCAACTTTTTTGGCTTAATGGGTTTAAGGAGATAATCGATGCTGTTTACCTCAAAGGCTTCGATGGCATATTGGTCGTATGCCGTAGTAAAAATGATTGGGCACTTTACCTCTACTTGCCGAAAAATATCGAAGCTCAGCCCGTCGGCAATTTCAATGTCAGAAAAAATAAGTACCGGATGTTGGTGGGTTTGGAGCCATGCCACGCTACTTTCTATGGAAGAAAGGGTAGCTACTACCTTGAACGTTTCGTTACAATCGGCAAGCATTTCGGCGAGTTTAGTGGCGGCAAGAGGTTCATCTTCAATAATAAGTACATCCATCTTTATCAGTATTTAAACGCCTATAAAAAGTTGAGCAGAGGGAGTTTCACAGTAAAGGTTTCGCCTGTGTCGATTACCTGGATGTTTTCATCGGAAAGATAATTATAGCGTTTGCTAATATTTTTAAGACCCGATTGCGCCGAGTAACCGTCTCGCTGTTTTTTCCGAATGGTGTTACAAATGCATAAATACTGATCGCCTTCTGTTGCAATACAAACTTCCAAAGGCGCATTTTCGGCAATTACATTGTGTTTTACTATATTTTCAATTAGCATCTGAAGCGACAACGGCGGGATAAACTTCTTTTTAGCTTTTTCCGGGATATTTACTTCCAAGCGTAGCCCTTCTTTAAAGCGTTGTTTGAGCATATATACGTACGATTCTAAAAATTCCAACTCAGTTTCTACCTTCACTAATTCAGCACTTTTATTTTGTAAAACGTACCGATATACATCAGAAAAACTATCTAAAAAGTTTTGAGCTTGTACATTGTTTTTTCCTATTAATGAAGATAAAATATTTAAATTATTAAATAGAAAATGAGGGTCGATGTGGTTTTTTAGCGATTCAAACTGAGTGTGTAATTGGGTGCGTTTTAGATTCTCTGATTGCACAAATGCCTTTTTCCACTGCATCATGAAATAGATGCCAAAATGAATAGAGATTACCGGAATGGTGAGCAAAAGCCCATAAATATTTAATACTAATATTTGGTCGAGTTCAGGGGCTTCTTCCGTAAATACTATTTTAAAAATATAATAGGTAGCGTTTACACAAATGAGTGAATAGATACTGCTACAAGCGAGTTGAATAAAAAAGCGTTTGGAAATGTAGGTTTCCCACGGAAAGCGCTGGTTGAGCAGATGTGATATAAAACTATTACCTACCCATAAAAGGGCTACTACCAATAAAATCCACCCAAACGATAGAAAGTATATTTTATCAACTTCTAACTTATAAAGTACGAAAAACACACACCCTGCAAGGGCTATAAAAGCCACGAAGAGCAGCAGGCGGACTCCGTCTATGGGGAAAAAGCGGTTTACCGAAGTGGATTCTATCGGTTCGTCGTCGTCTTCGAGCCAAGCGTTCATGCCTGTATTTTGTTTAAGGTAAAAATTGGTTTGCTCTACGAGCGTAGTTTTGGAATACATCGGTTCACGAATTTAAGTGAATTCAAGAGGATAAATGCACGTTGCGATAAACAGGGGATTGCCGTTTTGGCAAATCTTAACAGAGAACCAACCGCATTTTCTATTTTTAGCGGAAGCAATGGATAATGCCCATCGCTTCCACCAGAATGCTATTCAAAAATGATTTCTTCAACATCTTCCCAACGGACATACAGAGGGTCTTTATCGTCTTCTTTTTTGAAAATAAGAATGCCATCGTTCCGTTCGGTAACGTCTTGCGTTTCGCCTAGTAGAAGCTCTTCGCCACTACGCAACTCTACGGTAGTGTAGTTGTAATTTTTTGGGATAATCCGCTTGATTTTTTCAAAAGGAATGGTGTATTCAAACCCATCGTCTTCACCGTCGAGCATTTCCCAGTTCCAAGTTTCGTCGAGGTCGTAGGCTAAGATACCCGAGAAGGAATCGCCCTTCGTAGTAATGACCTTTCCGCGTAAACGTGTTGCCTTGTTGAAGTCGTTGTAAGCGGGGCCGCTTGTAGGTGGTTCGCTAAACGTAATGGTATCGAACTCGCGCCATTTTACCAATACGCGCCCAAAGTTTGGCGTTTTAATTACAATGCCTCGGTTGCCCTCGTTTACATCGTTCGAACCGGTAAGGTAGAGCTTTCTGCCAGAGTTAAGCGTAACGGTAGAACCACGGCGTTCTGCCTCAATCGTTCTGATATTGCGAAACTCAATGGAAAGATCGCCATTATCGCTATCGCCATCTAATTTATCCGTATCAAGGCACTCATCGTTATCCCATAGAATGAAGCCTTCAAACGTACCTTCAGAAGTTGCTACCGTTCCGTAAAGTGGGTTGCCAAACTTAGCATTCAGTTTCTTCGGTGTTTCCATAAAGCGGATGGTTTCTATACGATCCCAACGTAACTGCATCTCACCGATTTCGGCGTCATATATCCGTATGCTATTTCCCAAGTCGTTTGAGCCGCCTTCTACTTCCATTTTGGAGCCATCTCTAAACTCTAACTCAACGGCATTTCTACCCACAATTTCCATTTGGCGCAAATCGCCGAACCGGCAAGCTAAAGTATGGGTATTGGCAAAACCGTATCGGTTGCCATCTACCCAAACGCTCCCAAAGTCGAGGCTGATACTCCAACGCTTGTTCCCATCGTCTTCCTCATCGCGCTTGCGCTCGCCATACACCTCGTCGCGGTCAATGTATTTGATAAACTCGTTTCTAGGTTTGCTAGAGTTGAAGATGTCGTCCCAGAAAGCTTCTTCATCGCCCCAACGGATTTCACCGACATATTTCTGGTTATCAATCGTAGTGATTTCGCCATAAATGTACGCTTGATCGTTTTGGGCAACTGCCGGCAAGTAGCCTGCCCACAGGGCTATCCATAAGGTAGCCATTTGAATAAAGGGTTGTTTTTTCATGATTTAGAATGTTTTAGGTTGTTTTCTCCATTAACTTATGCTACGAAAGTGGCGCTTTCTCGTGTTCTATTCAATAAGCTACAGATGAATCGGGATATTCTTTGCCTGAATCGGGAGATGAAAAGGATGAGATTTTTGCGCTGCCCCGTACCTTTGTTTCTAAGATTTCCCCATTGTAAACCCCGTTAGCGTTGGTACATCAAACCCGTGGCATCTGCCTAAACTTTGTTCGCTTTAAAGAGTCTGCCATCATTGTGCAAATGTTTACCGAAGCCTTTGGGCGGCAATCGTACATTGTGCATGGGGCTCGGAGCGCTCGCTCAAAGAGCAATAAAATAGCCCTATACCAACCGCTCACTCAACTTGAACTAGTAGTATGGCACAAACCCCACCGCGAGGTACAACGCATTTCGGAGGCACGGTTACACTACGGCTACCGAACACTCCCTACACACCCTCGGAAAGCCATTGTTGCCATGTTTTTGGCGGAAATCCTCACCAAAACGCTTAAAACAGAAGAAGAAGATGAAGCCCTGTTTTCGTTTTTGCTAGAAGCCCTCCAAACCTTTGATGCTCAAGCGCAACACTTTGAAAACTTCCACTTGCAATTTTTACTGAAACTCCCCAACTATTTTGGGTTAGGGCTGCGACAAGCCGATGCATTGGTCGAAAACCTTGCCGGCGTACAGTACTCATCTGCGGAAACGTTGAGGCATACACAGCGCTTGATTGACGTACCTCTGACTGAAACCGTAAAAATTACACTCGCCGAACGGCGGGAAATATTACAGCGCATTGTGCAATTCTATCAGTATCATTTTGAAAACTTCGTCGAGTTGAACTCATGGGATGTACTCCGAGCTGTGCAGTGAAGGGGGTTATTTTTATAACTGGCTTTTTTTAGACTATCCACTTTGTGAATGATACATATTGATCATAATTACACGATTAGAGAAATACAATAAACTTAATATAGTTTTAATATTAAATCAACTATTTTATTTTAGTAATAGCTTAAAAATCAAATAGTTATCTCAATTTTTTTTAGAAATTTAAAGCCTAGAAAAAATATCGTTATTGGCTCACCGCATAGGCGCAAGGTTTCTTTCTAAAATGGCATCGATCCACTGCGCTTCTGGGAGGCATCCGAACTGAAAACCTAGCAGATTGTTCAACCGACTTTCGCAGAAGGCAAGTGCTATGGCTTCGGTGCTGTGTTCGATCAGCAGGGCGGCTTGGATTGCTAGGGCAATTTCCGAGGCAATCATCCGAGCTTTTACCTCTATGGAGGCAGGATCGTTCAGCCGTTGATGCAGCCGTTCTACGAAGGTGTCGTACGCTTCTATTTTTCCACGTTGCTTTGCCAAAAAACCAAATAGTACCTCGGTAATTGCTGGCGATTTGTGGAACGCGCGGAGTACATCCAGACATTGCACATTTCCACTACCTTCCCAAATAGCATTTACGGGCGCTTCGCGGTATAGTCGGGGTAGAATGCTATCCTCTACATACCCATTACCCCCCAAACATTCCATCGCCTCGCCAAGGAATGCGATTGCCCGCTTAGTGAGCCAAAACTTACCTACGGGCGTAAGTAGCCGAAGTAAAAGCTGGTTTTCTTCCTGCGTTGCATCGTCTAAACATTGCCCGGTGAGGTATGTCATGGTCAGCGCTGCTTCCGATTCAAGGCAGAGATCGGCAACTACGTTGCGCATTAGGGGTTGTTCTAGCAGTGTTTTCCCGAGAACCTTGCGGTACTGAATGTGGTGCAGCACTTCGGATAACCCTCGGCGCATCAGCCCCGAAGAGCCGATCATGCAATCGTACCGAGTGAGAGCCACCATTTCGATGATGGTGGGTACGCCTCTGCCTTCGCTGCCGATTAACCAGGCGAATGCTCCCTCAAACTCAATTTCGCTTGATGCGTTCGATTTATTCCCGAGTTTATCTTTCAACCGTTGGATTCGGAACTGGTTTTTCGAGCCGTCGGGTTTCCAACGAGGAAATAAAAAGCAAGAAAGCCCGCTTTCGGTTTGTGCTAATGTGAGGAAGCCATCGCACATAGGAGCAGAGCAAAACCATTTGTGCCCGGTGAGGTAGTAAATGCTGCCGGCGTCGCGTAGGGAGGGGTCGTCGGGTGTGGCTACAGTGGTATTAGCACGTACGTCGGTTCCGCCTTGTTTTTCGGTCATTGCCATGCCAATGGTCAACCCTTGTTTTTCAAAATAAGGACGGTTGGTAGGGTCATACTTTGAATTTACGATTTTGGGCAGCCATTCCTCCGCTTGGGGAAAGTACTTTTTGAGCGGAGGTACAGCAGAAAAAGTCATGGTGAGCGGGCAGCTTGTTCCCGCTTCGTTTTGGTTATCTAAGTAGTTGAGCAGCAGCCGAGCGATGTGTGCGTGAGGTTGCGTGTTCACCCAAGGCAGCGAATGGACGTGGTGTTCGGTGGCAAGTTGCATTAAATCGTGATAGGCAGGGTGGAACTCTACCTCATCGGTTCGAAACCCTTTGGTATCGTGCGAGTGAAACGTGGGAGGGTATTGGTTAGCAAGTCGCCCTTTGGTAATCCACTCTTTTTGCCCTACCAGAGCGCCATACTGTTCTAACGAGCTTTCTGCCCATCGGATGTCTTGCTTTTGTGCCAAATCTTGCATTATAGCATCGATACGATACAGGTTTACATTCTCAAATACAGGCGATTGGTTAGTAACTTCGTGTGTTTGCATAGTAATTTTTACGATGTGAAGTTTCGTGCTATTTTATTGGATTTTGAGAGGTGTCGTATGCTTTTTTGTGTATCTATCTTTTAAAGATATGATATTTTGGAAAAGTTAGCAGAACCGCACTTGTTGGAAGGCAGCGAAAAATGTTGTACCATGTGCCTTTCCTTCACTATCATAACCTAACACACTTATGGAATTTTTCACCGAATCATTTGGGGAATATGCGGGATATTTTGTGCGCTTTTCGTTTATTCTTCTACTTTTTTCCATCCTTTTCTTTTTGCTTGATTGGCTCGCGAAAAAGGCGAGCGTTCGGCATAACAATGAGCTGCTGGAGCGGCTCCGCAAAAAGTTACGGCTACCCATTTGGTTGCTTATGTTCGTCGTAGCCTTGTGGGTGCCTTTGGCTTCTGTTTCGGTATCAGAAAAATTAAACTACGTGGCGGCAAAAAGCTCAACCATTTGCATCATCATTTTAATGGCGTGGATTCTGATTCAGTTTCTACATTTAGCAAAAGTGATGGTGTTAAAACGGTATAAGTATGGAGAGAAAAACAACTTAAAAGCGCGGAAAGTCTACACACAGTTTAACATTATTGAGCGGGTGTTGGTCTTCTTAATTTTACTCGTTGCCGTGGCGCTTGCCTTAATGACTTTCAGCGAAATTCGACGTATTGGAGTCAGTCTGATTGCCTCTGCAGGGCTGACAGGTGTGATTTTGGGACTTGCCGCCCAGAAGATTTTAGGAGGGATTTTGGCAGGGATTCAAATTGCTATTACCCAACCCATCCGCTACGACGACGTCGTGATTGTGGAAAATGAGTGGGGACGTATCGAGGAAATCAATCTTACATATGTGGTGGTCAAAATTTGGGACGAGCGCCGCCTAGTAGTACCTACCACTTATTTTATCGAAAAGCCTTTCCAAAACTGGACACATACCAGCTCCGATATTTTGGGAACTGTGTTCCTCTACACCGACTATACCGTATCTTTTGATGCCTTGCGCGAAGAACTGACGCGTATTTTGCAAAGCACCCCTCTTTGGGATAAGCGAGTGAACGTGTTGCAAGTAACCAATGCTACGGAGAAATCGGTAGAAATTCGTGCGCTTATGAGCGCGGAAGACTCGCCCACAGCGTGGGATTTGCGCGTGTTGGTACGGGAAAAACTGATTGTATTCTTGCAGCAACACTATCCGGAAAGCCTGCCTCGTTCGCGTGTAGTGTTAGAAAAAAGCATAGAAGGGTGAGCTAGTGGGGGAGTAGTTCGCCCTGCTCGTTATACTGCTTTCGGTAAAGAAGTACACCGTTGTTGTATTCTGCCTCTTCGGCAAGTCGGTTGCCACTAAACCATCGGTATTGCATGCCGTGTTGCACGCCGCCTTCCAAGAAGTAGTTCTCAATGTATCTCTCTTGGTTTTTTCGCCACATACGCTGCGAACCGAAGGCTTTCCCATCTTTCATCCGAAAATCAAAATCTAGGTCGCCATTATCGTAATAACCTATTTGCCAGGTAACTATCCCATTTTCGAGCTTGATATAGCGATAGCGGTGCTCATTATCAGGAAAAATTTGCAGTGCCCAGCCGTAGTAAGGTTTCCCCTCTCGGAGATACACTTTGAGGGTGGTATGGTCTTCCTTAGGATGCCGTGTTTCGGTGAGGTCGGCAAATGAGAGGGGGGATAAGGCTTCCAGTTCCGTTTGCAAAGGGGTATGCGGATTTCTGCCTCGGTCGATATCTTGGGCGAAGCTAGGCAATGCTAATGCCAATATTCCAATGCTGAGAACCCTTTTTAGCATCCTTCTTTTTGGTTTAGGAGTAAAACGGGGTCGATTGCTTTTCCATCTTTTCGTATTTCAAAATGCAAGTGGGGTTTGGCAGAAAAACCACTATTGCCTACATAGCCAATTAGTTGTCCTTTTCGCACATACTGCCCTGGTTGCACTACAGATTGTTCTAAGTGGGCGTATTTGGTAATATATATTGTATTGCCATGTTTAAGATCAATCATGTTTCCATACTTTTCGTGAAAGCCTGCATACAATACGGTACCACTAGCTGCTGCATACACTGGTGTGCCCATAGGGGCTATGTAATCAATCCCCAGGTGCATTCGCTCTACTTTGAGGATTGGATGCATACGCATACCAAACTCGCTTGCGAGCCGAATATGCTCATCTTTTTTTAGGGGAGCGGTATCGGGAATAAAATCGGTGGAGTCGAAAAGGGGAATCCAGGGTTTGAGCGTTGTATCACTCATTACAAAAAGGGAGTGCGTAGGTGTTTGCGGAACTAGGGCAACCATAGGGCTTGCCAGCATAAGAAATAACACAGCATAAATGCCACGTTTCCAAGCCGAAGTAAGGGGATGTTTCATCATGCGAAATCGCTGTTTTAAGGGTGAAGTATACAATGCATGGGCGGTAGAAGGGAAAGATGCTTGGGTTGCATGCTCCCAAAGTTGTTGCAAGTAGTGGGTAGGCCGATCGGTGCGTTGTAACACAGCGCGGTCGGCAAGAAATTCCAAATTGAGCCGAATGCTTCTGCGCAGGAAATACACCAACGGAAACCACCACAAAATAAGAGTAGCTAGGTTGAGCAACAGTTGATCTGCCCAATGGTATTGTTGTTGGTGCGCTTGCTCGTGGAAGAGTATTTCTTTTGTGAGTTGATGCGTATTTTTTAAAGATTTCGGCAAAAGGATGTACCCCCAAAGGCAGCAAGGCTGCGTAACAGCGCGACTCCATCGGATAGTAACGCTGTGAACTGTATCGGGAACCGACCGACGAATAAGGCGTATCGAGTGGATGGTGGATTTTACAAAATATAATAGAGTAAAGACAGTTCCTAATCCGTACGCTATTTGCCAAATGGGGAGCGTTTTGTAACCGGGTACTTCCCGTACCTGCATATTGGTTGCTATGTTTTGGGGAGTTGTTTCCTCTTCGGGTTGCGCTATAGTGCGGGCAGTTACCATCTGTGGAATTGTTTCTGTGGGCAACTCGAACTGAACCTTTTTCGGGGCTAGGGGAAGCAGTAAACAGCCAACTACTGTGAGCAATAAATACACCCGGTTGAGCGAAAAAAAACTCCAACGAGCTGCACATATGCGATACGCCAGCCACCCTACTGTGAGGGTTCCCGCCGATTGAAT
>CAYMYI010000018.1:14271-48918 GCA_964394585.1 uncultured Roseobacteraceae bacterium | reverse complement strand
GAAACATTAATACCTGATAGAGTAGCAAGTTCAAATCAGTTTATAAACCAAGAAGGGCTTCATTTGAGGTGGTCAGCAAATAATGAAGATTACTTTATTTTTGCTGTTTTTAAGCCGAAAAAGCTCTAAGCACATGAAAAAATAGGCGCCCAATCTTATTGATTCGGCATCATCAAATACTAAGTGGCGTTAATGATATAATTATACCACCGCCTCTGCTTCTATTTCTACCAGATAACCGTCGCCAACTAGGCAGGCTTCTACCAACGTGTTGGCTGGGTTGATTCCTTGAAAACGTTCTCCGTGAGCGCGGGCTACTGGCTCCCAATCGCCAATGTTATGCACAAAAATTCGGGTGCGTACCACATTTTTTAGTGAGCCTCCTAAGGCCTCGAGCGCACCTTCAATTTTATCGATTACGAAATGAGTTTGTGCCGCAGCATCGTTGCCTCCAATTTGTAGGCTGCCATGCGTGGCGGTAGTCCCCGAAACATACACACGGTTGCCTTGTTTAACGGCTCGGCAATAGCCCGCAAATTCTTCCCACACAGTACCACTAAATACCTGCTCGCGGCCTGTTGCATCTTTTACAGGCGTAAAGGCTTTAGGAATTTTTTCTAAGTGATGGCTTAAATCGCCGGAGGCAGTGAGGAAGGGCGGTTTTCGGTACTCATCGCCGCAATCGCCAGGGATGGGGTTCAGTTCCTGTTGCGCCTGTTGAATGAGTGCAATATCTTCTTCTGATAGCTCAATATCTAACATCTTTTTATTATCGTCAATGTGCTCACGTTGCCCAAGCCGTGCCCCTACAATCACGGCGGCTACCTGCGGGTTTTCTAAGATGTATCGGCTGGCAATGTTAGCGATGGAAACCCCATGTTTATTGGCTACTTGCTTGAGTGCTTGCAATACATTCTGAAAAACATACCACCCACCAGCAGCATCAATAAATCGCTTGTATTTCATCTGCGACCACGTTTGCAGCGCATTTTCGGCAGGTTCAGGGCTGTCCAACCATCGGTCTGATAAGAAGCCGCCTGCCAACGTGCCGAACGCCAAAAGTTTAACGCCGTATTGTTCGCATACTTGCTGTATATTGCCGTTAGCGCGTTGGTCTATCACCGAGTGGCAAATCTGATTGCTCACAATAGGGATGCCCGAAGCGCAAGCAATGCGTAAGTGAGCCGCATCGAAGTTGGTAACGCCCAAGTGTTTAATCAGTCCTTCTTCTTTTAGTTCATGTAAATAGAAAAGCCCATCGAGCCAACTAGGGTCGGGGTAGTACCAGGCGTGGAACTGCATCAAATCGATAGAAGGTTGTTGCATGCGCTCTAGTGCCAACTGTACGGCAGCCTTCACCACTTCTCGGCTAATTTTTCCTGGTTGCGGAACCCATTTTGTGAATAGTTGCGTGTGTTTACCTAAGGGGTTGGTGTTTTTAAAAGTTCCTGCAATAATCTCGCTGGAGCCGTAATGGTCTGCCATATCGAACGAGGTAAAGCCAGCTTGCACATAAGGTGTCATGTGAACGACCGTTTCGGAAGGGTCGAGGAGAGTGCCGTCGCGTTCCATATCGGCGATTTGCCATAAGCCGGTTACAATGCGAGAAATTTCGAGCCCACGGGCTAATAAGATAGTTTTATTCATCTTTAAAAATTCCTTAATGTGTTTTTTAAATACTTTAGAAATGATGGGGGTGCTTTTTTATTCTTCGGGGAGCACTTTAAACCTATCCACTTCTTTCTTACTAAACTGCCGCCATTTTATTAGAAATACGAGGCTTGCCAGGCTCATAACAATCAGCCAAACCGGCGTAGAGTGAAAATACCAATGCGCCGCTGGCGCGGTAAGGTCTTTATAAGTATGGATTGCCAAAAATAAGATTAAAAAAAGCGTTCCCAATCCACCAATCCATTGTTGTAAACGGCGGTGTTTTACCACAGAAATTTTGCTAGCTAACGCCGGATTTACAGAAGGGAAGGTAAGCAACGTAAGGCACATCAAAAGGAAATTGACCATCATAGAAGTAACCATAATATCAATTCCTAAGAAGAAATCGCCGGCAAAGTGCGAACCCAACACGCCCACGCTTGCCATCAGCCCTGCGATTATCAGGGCGATGTGGGGCGTGTGCCTTTTCGGATGCACTTTGGCAACCACTGAGGGGAAGATGCCATCTTCTGCCCAAGCAAACATCAGGCGGGATACCGAAAGCAACATAGCGGGTAAATCGTTGATGAGTGCAATAGCAGCACCCAAAAGAATGGCAACGCCAACGCTAGCCGGTAGTACATAGCTTAAAAGCCCTGGCGCGCTGATGTCTTTCTGTTGGGCTTCTGCCGCCACGAAACTCCAAGGCACAGTATTGTAAACGGCAGCGGCAAACAAGAAGTAGAAAATACCTACTGAAAAAATAGCTAATAAGATGGCTTTAGGGAGTGATTTACTTGGGTTTTTTGCTTCGCTGCCTGCTTGTGCGATGGAGTCGAACCCGATGAAGCTCGAAAACAATAACGCCGCCGCAGAAAGGAATGTGCGCCAATCGAACGCTATCGAAGTGGTGGGCGTAAATGCTCTGCCCTCAGTGGATAGAAGTGCCGCAATGAAATCGTTGGTATCATAGCTAAATCCGGCGACAATCACGATGGCGCCTAAGCCAAACATCAGAAACATCATGGGAAGTAGAGTGCGTTCGTACGATTTGGTACCACGGATATTTATTGCCACAAACCCCCAAATGAGGGCGAGCGCGAGCCCTACCCGAATAACGGGCGTTTCTAACCCAGCCGAAAATGCTTCCCACCCTAGGGCGAGGGTAACATCTCGCATAAAAGGGATGCATACGTAGGCGATTACCCCGATGACAATGGATAACCCAAACCACTGTGAAAAACTGGCGATAAACCCTAAATACGGATTTAGCCCACGACTTGCGTATAGGTAGCTACCTCCTGCACGAGGCATAGCCGACGATAAAATGCCATAGGCGAAAGCCGCAAAAATTGCCGGAATGGCAGCAAAAGCAAAAGCAGGCAGTACATACGGCCCTATGCCTGGTACATTGCGCTGAATCATGAAAGGTACTACGTTGATAGATGCGCCGAGCATAGAGCATACACCGGTAGCCGTTAGGGTAATCAGGCCCATCTGCCGCGATAGTTTCGTTTGGGAAGGAGTATTCATAGTTGAGTAAGTAATCTACAAACTAATTTGATAGGGGCATCATGGCTAAAAATTGCATAGCGGGAAGTTTTTTCTGTATCTTTCTATGAAGGTAGCATCTTCTACCGAATCTAAACCACATTACAACTACATCATCATGCAAATTATTGAATCGCCCGAGCAATACGATGCCATTATTGTAGGGTCAGGTGCCGGCGGGGGCATGTCAGCCAAAGTACTTTCCGAAGCCGGCTTAAAAATAGCAATTGTGGAGGCAGGCCCGTTTTTCGACCCCAAAGATCCTGCTACGCAAACGCAGCTAAAGTGGCCGTACGAATCGCCACGGCGGGCGGCTGGGAAATCGAAGGTGAACCTTACACGAACCACGAAGGAACTGACTTCCGTTGGTTTCGCTCGCGAATGCTCGGCGGGCGTACCAACCATTGGGGGCGGATATCGCTACGGTTTGGGCCCCAAGATTTTAAAGCAAAATCGCGCGATGGCATTGGAGAAGATTGGCCCATCAGCTACGACGACGTAAAACCCTATTACGATAAGCTCGATAAACTCATTGGCGTATTTGGTTCGAAAGAAAACCTCCCCAACGACCCAGATGGCTTTTTCTTGCCCCCTCCCAAACCGCGGCTTCATGAGTTGTACTACATTAAAGCCGCCCGAAAACTAGGGATTACCGTCATCCCTTCGCGGCTGTCTATCCTTACCAAACGAATTAATAACGAGCGAGGGGTGTGTTTTTACTGCAACCAATGTGCGCGTTCTTGCATGGCATATGCCGATTTTTCGTCGGGATCTTGTCTTATTTTCCCTGCTCAAAAATCAAAAGGGCAAGTCGATTTATACACCAATGCAATGGTACGCGCCGTTTCTACCGGAAAAGATGGCAACGCTACCGGCGTATATTACATCAATAAAGAAGACCGAAAAGAATATCAGTTACGCGGGAAAGTAGTGGTACTAGCCGCTTCGGCATGTAGCACTGCGCGTATTTTGCTCAACTCAAAAAGTAGCGCTCACCCCGATGGCATGGGCAATAGCAGTGGGGTAGTAGGGAAGTACCTGCACGATTCTACCGGGGCGAGCATGGCAGGGGTAATCCCCGATTTGCTCAGCCGAAAAATCGACTATAACGAAGATGGCGTAGGAGGTATGCACGTGTATTCTCCTTGGTGGCTCGATAACAAAAAGCTCGATTTTGCCCGAGGCTATCATATCGAAGTGTGGGGAGGCATGGGCATGCCCGGATATGGCTTTGGAATGAACCTGCATCGCATGGCGAAGTACCTTGGGCACGAAGCCGGAGGCTATGGCGATATGCTACGCAGCGATGTGAAGCGCTTATATGGCGCCACTATTGGGTTTGGAGGGCGCGGTGAGTGTATCGCCCGCGAAGACAATTACTGCGAACTTGATCCAAATGTGGTCGATGAGTTTGGCATTCCCGTTTTAAAATTCAATTATTCGTTTTCAGACCAAGAACTAAACCAGGCGAAGCATATGCAAGAAACCTTTGCCGAGTTGTTACATGCGATGGGAGCCGAACCCATGTGGACTGCTCCTGGGCGCGAGGGCAACTACGGCCTCAACAAACCAGGGGAAATTATTCACGAAGTAGGAACTACGCGCATGGGAACTGACCCAAACACCTCGGTAACCAATCCGTTCCAGCAATTGCACGATGCTAAAAACGTATTTATAGTAGATGCCGGCCCGTTTGTATCCCAAGCTGATAAAAACTGTACATGGACCATCATGGCACTTTCGTGGCGCGCTTCCGATTACATTGTCGATCAGATTAAACAACAAAACTTGTAAATAGTATGGATAGAAGAGATACGCTAAAAACGTTGTTGATTAGCGGAATTGCAGGTACAGCAGCTACGCTTCCCTTTGCTTGCAAACCCGAAGAAGCCGAAACGCCTGAAGCCCTTCCCCAGCCTGAAAAAGGGCTATATGGCAGAACTCCCCAAGAAAAAGCACGCGACGAACGTCTCTATAAAATGGACTCAGTGTTCACGGAAGAGGAACTCGCCACCATCGCCATTCTTTGCGACATTATACTGCCCGCAACGGCAACGGCAGGCTCGGCTACCGATGCCGGCGTACCTGAGTTTATCGACTTCATTGTGAAGGATATAACGAGCCATCAGCTCCCGCTGAAAGGAGGGCTGATGTGGCTCAATCGCGAAGCGACTGTGCGCTACAATAAACCATTCAAAGAGTTAAGTAACGCTGAGCAAATTGCTATTGTAGAGGATATCGCCTACCCTGAGCGGGCGAAACCAGCCCTGCAACATGGGGTAAGCTTTTTTAACAGAATGCGCGACCTAACCCTTACCGGCTATTACACTACCCAAATGGGGATTGAGGATTTGGGCTATCAGGGTAACCGAGCCAATGTGTGGGATGGTGTGCCAGCAGAAGTACTCAAAGACCACGATGTTGACTACGACTCCGAATGGCTTGCCAAGTGTGTGGATCAGTCGAAGCGCAATGAAATAGCCCAATGGGATGACCAAGGTAATTTGCTGACTTAATCGGGGTGTTTCCCCCCTTTAAGCGCAATTAGCCCAAGGATAGGGCCTAAGGCAAGCGCCAAGTATGGCAATGTGGGGGCAACCAGCTCGGTAAGCACATACAGCAATTGTATGCTGAAAATAGTGATGAAAAAGCCTATGCTGTTTACAATCGTAAGTGCCGTCCCTTTTACTTCGGGGATGGCATTTTGCGCTACCAGCGTTGAGAATAACGGCGAATCGGCAATTACTACCCACCCCCAAAATAGGAGAAAGCCCACAAATACAACAGGCGAACTTTGCCAAATAAAGAAGGGCGAAACCAAACAACACAAACACGAACTTAGTAACGCTCCAAACGCCACTTTTTGAGCGCTAAGTCGCTGTGATAAATAGCCCCCCACTGCACAGGCAATCCCTCCCATCCCTATAATACAAAACGAAAGCAACGCAATGGGAAAAGTAGTAGCATGTACTGCGGCATAGCTTGTAAGCATTACAGGAACGAATGCCCAAAACGCATACAGTTCCCACATATGCCCGAAATACCCGAAGGCAGCGGAGCGGAATGGTTTACTCTGAAAAATTTTAAAGATAGCCGTGAAATCGAGCTGCGCACTCGGCTTGCGAAAAGGACCATCGGGCACTAAAAAAGCCATCGCTACTCCACCCCCTATGGCAAATGCAGAAGATAGCAGAATCACGTACCGCCAAGGGAAATCGGTAGCAAGCGTTTTCAATAAATGAGGGAATGCAGTGCCTACTACCAAGGCACCTACCAAAAAACCTAACGACTTCCCCAACCCTTTTTCGTAGTAATCGGCAGCGATTTTCATCCCAACCGGATAGATTCCTGCAAGGAAAAAACCGGTTAAAAACCGAAAAAAAAGCAAGGAGGCTAACGTATTTCCTTCCCAAATGATGAGGCTGTTGCACAAAGCGCCGAGGATAGCACAAACAAGAAAAACGAAAGAAGGCGAAAAACGATCGGCGATGCTTAGCACAGCAAATAAGAGTGTACCTGAAATAAACCCAAATTGGACGGCAGACGTGATATCGGCTAAAACTTTCTCCGATAGGTTAAAATCGGTAACAAGTCCTCCAACAACTGCATTACCTGCAAACCACAACGAAGTACAAGCAAACTGGGCAAATACAATAATGGGCAAAATGCGTTTTGGCGTTTCCATAGGCTTTGGAATGAAAAAAAAGACGTTAACGCAAGGCTTGTTCAATGGCTGCTTGCACAAGAGGTTCCATCACGGCATAGCCAGCGCTATTCGGGTGTACTAAATCAGAAGCAGAGGTGTAGTCGGGGACTTTTAGCCCTCCGTTATCGTCGGCAAGGGCACTGTGGTAGTCGAGGTACACATGTCCTTTTTCTTGGGCATATGCTTTTAATTGGCGATTAAGCTCCTCAATTTTTGGGGCAGGCTCTAACCCCCTACGCCAGGGGAAATCGATGGCAGGTAATACCGAGGCAATCACTACACGGATGCCGTGGTACTCGGCAAGTTCTGCCATTGTTTTAATATTATCGGCTATGGCACCAATCGGCATGTATCCGGTATTTTGGGCAAGGTCGTTGGTGCCCGCTAAAATCACGACTACCCTGGGGCGTAGCTGAACCACGTCGGTACGAAAACGCAATACCATTTGGGCAGTAGTTTGCCCACTGATTCCTCGGTTTATGTATGCATTTTCTTCGAAAAACTCAGGATGGTAGGTAAGCCACCCTTGCGTGATGGAGTTCCCCATGAAAACTACGCGGTTTTCGTTTGGGGATGGTTCGCCTAACGCTTCATTTTCTGTTTTGAAATAATCGAGGTTCACTACCTCAGCAACTACTCTCATTTTTTGGGCTTGGGTTGGGTACGTAATGGGGAAAAGAACGGATAATGAAAGGGCAGCACGGGCAAGGGTACGCGTAAAGTGTAGCATATTCCAAAAGTTAGGTGAAATTAAGGATGTCTGTAGTAAATCATGGCGGATCAAAACGCTTTGTTTGGGGAAAGAAGCCATCCGCAATAGCACCTTTACTGTTATTACGGATGGCTTTAAGGATGCGGAGAGGAGGGGTTAGTCTAGCCCTAAAATTTTTCGGTTGAGTGCCTCGTTGGTTTCTCCCCCGGCAAAGTCATCGAAAGCGCGTTCCGTTACACGGATGATGTGGTCTTGGATGAATTGCGCGCCTTCTCGTGCTCCATCTTCTGGGTGTTTCAAGCAACATTCCCACTCCATGACCGCCCAGCCGTCGTAATCGTAGGCAGTGAGCTTGCTAAAAATGCTTTGGAAGTCAATTTGTCCATCGCCTGGTGAGCGGAATCTGCCGGGGCGGTCAACCCAATCTTGGTAGCCACCATACACCCCCGATTTTCCGGTAGGATTAAACTCGGCATCTTTCACATGGAACATTTTTATGTATGGGTAGTAATGGTCTATAAACGCCAAATAATCGAGCTGTTGCAAGATAAAGTGGCTAGGGTCGTACAGTAAATTGACCCGCGAATGGTGGTCGGTAGCTTCTAAAAAGCGCTCGAAGGTAATGCCGTCGTGCAGGTCTTCGCCGGGGTGTATTTCAAAGCAAACATCTACGCCGCATTCATCAAACGTATTTAGGATGGGCATCCATCGTTCGGCAAGTGCCTTAAAGCCCGTGTCGACCAAACCTGCAGAGCGTTGGGGCCAAGGGTACATGGTAGGCCAAAGCAATGCACCCGAAAAGGAGGCACACACTTCTAGCCCTAAACGTTGGCTGGCTTGCGCTGCCCATTTCACTTGCTGAATTGCCCATTCAGTTCGGGCTTTAGGGTTTCCTTTCACGTTATCGGGGGCAAAGGCATCGAACATGTGGTCGTAGGCAGGGTGCACAGCCACCAACTGCCCTTGTAGGTGGGCAGAAAGCTCCGTGATTTGCACGCCGCATGCTTCTACCCGTCCTTTCAGTTCGTCGGCATAGGTTTGGCTTTCGGCGGCTTGTTGTAAGTCGATACAGCGGGCTTCCCACGTTGGGATTTGCACCCCCTTGAACCCCAAATCGGCAGCCCATTTACAAATACCCTCTAGGGTGTTAAACGGTGCTTTATCTTCTAAGAATTGTGCTAAAAAAATAGCAGGACCTTTTATGGTTTTCATAGTGTAATAAGGTTTGATGGGTTAGTACGAGAATGTGTGCCATTTTTGATTGCTTTGCGAGGAAGCCACTACCGCCTCGATGAATGCCATGCCTCGGATGCCATCGTCGATAGTGGGGAAATCATATAAATCGGTATCGATGGTAGTGCCTTCAAGGCGCGCTTCGAGTTGTACGGCAAAGTTTCGATAAATATTGGCGAAGGCTTCCAGATATCCTTCGGGGTGGCCGGCAGGTACGCGGGCATGTTGTAGCGCTGCTTGGCTTAAATCGCCTACGCCCGTGCGGTATACTTGCATGGGTTTATCGAGCCATTTCACCAGCAAACTGTTGGGTTCCATTTGGTGCCATTCCAAGCCGCCTTTTTCGCCGTAAGCGCGCAGGGTTAGAGCATTTTCTTCCCCAGCGGAAATTTGGCTGGCGTATAAAATACCTCTTGCGCCGTTATCGAAGCGCAGGAGTACGTTTCCGTCGTCGTCGAGGGTGCGGCCTTCTACTAGCGTAGAAAGATCGGCGCATAGCTCTTTAATTTTTAAGCCGGTTACGTACTCGGCAAGGTTTTCCGCATGAGTGCCCACATCGCCCATTGCTCCTACAATTCCCGATTTTTTAGGGTCGCTTCGCCAAGCGGCTTGTTTTTGTCCGGTATCTTCTAGTTTGGTAGAGAGCCACCCTTGCGGATATTCCACTACCACTTTTCGAATGTTGCCGAAGTCGCCATTCCGAACCATTTGGCGCGCTTGTTTTATCATAGGATATCCTGTGTAGTTGTGGGTAAGGGCAAACAGCAGCCCACTTCGTTGTACAAGTTCGGCAAGTTGCTTTGCCTCTTCGATGTTAAGCGTAACGGGCTTGTCGCACACAACGTGAAATCCGTTTTCTAGTGCCATTTTTGCCGGAGGGAAATGCATGTGGTTGGGAGTAACAATCGCTACAAAGTCCATCCGTTCTCCTTCGGGTAGCGCTTTTTCTTGGGTAATCATTTCTTCAAAAGTGCCATAGGAGCGGTTTGCCGGCAGGTGAAGCGTAGCACCAAATTCTTTCGACCGTTCGGGGTTACTGCTGAACGCACCACAAACCAACTCAATTTTGCCATCCATAGCAGCCGCAATGCGGTGAACGCCTCCAATGAACGCTCCCGGACCACCGCCAACCATACCCATTCTAAGTTTCCGATTCATATCCGTTTTTAATTTTTTTAGTTGAGAAATGATTTTATAGAACTAAAGCTACAAAACGGAAAGGAAAAGCGTGAGAGCGCACAGTTCTACTTAATATTTCCTATGGAAGGCAAAAAGTGTATAACCTTTGAGGGAGTATTTCTTTGTAAATTGTAGCCTGCTTACGTCATATCTTTCATTACAGCCTATGAAATTTCGCTACTATCTTTTTGTGGGAGCCTTTTTTTGTGCCCTGCAAACTTACGCACAGCAAGTACCCCATTTTACCATGTACATGTTTAATGGTACGTTGCTGAACCCTGCCCACATTAATAAGTCTGATTATGCCGATGTGGCTATTTTTTATCGTCGGCAGTGGACTGGTTTCCCTGGAGCACCCGAAACGAAGGCGGCGAGCATCAACATGCCCATGCAGCAAGAGCGGATGACCTTGGGTGCTAATATCATTCAAGGAACTTTGGGGGCTAGCAGTTTGCTCCATGCTCGTGTCAACTATAGTTATCGGTTGCAGCTATCGCAAAATTCGATTTTGGCACTAGGGCTTACAGCAGGGGTGTATCAGTATAAACTCGATGCCGATCAGCTCAATCTCTATCACGATATCGACTCCGACCCTGTGTTTTCCCAAGCGAACAGCCGCTTTCTGATGCCCGATGTAGGCTTTGGGGCAATCTATAAAACCCCGAAATACCTCGTGGCGCTTTCTATTCCGCATTTAATGCCGCTGAAATTAAGCGCTGTAGATGCCCAACTGACCCGGCATTATTTTCTGATGGGAAGTTACTGTTTGCCCATTTCGCGCGAAGTAACTGCTGTTCCTTCTGTGTTGCTGAAAATGGTGCAGGGCGCTCCGGCAGAAGTCGATTTAAATACCAACTTTATGTTTTATGATCGCTTTTGGGCAGGGATGACCTACCGAACCGGCGATGCAGTGGCAGCACAAGCAGGGATTAAGTTCGCCAACCCTGGCAGGCTGAAAGATCATATTTTTCGCTTAGGATACGCGTTCGATTTGACTACTTCTGGTTTGAGCCCCTACAACAGTGGAACCCACGAGGTAATGCTTACCTACAGCTTCCGAGCAAAGTCGGCAGTAAATTGCCCGGGCGATCGCGAAAAACTTAAAACTTACGGCGATTGTTTTTAACCTCGTTGTGATAGAACTCCCTCCGTTATGAAATTTACTTCTTCACGCTGGTTAATACTGTTCTTTTGGCAGATATTTTTGTGGGGCATGATGTCGCCGGCGGTAGCACAGCCTCCGAACGATTCGGCTTGTAACGCCACATACATAGGGCACTTAGATGCTAACACTCGCTTCCTATCCATTCAGGGAACCAATGTAGGAGCCACCGTGCAGGGGGAAACCTCGACAGAAGACCCCGAAGGTATCGTATTAGAACCTTCGCCTGGAGAATTTCCATCTTGTAAAGGGAGCAACCCTTGGCGTAACACTGTATGGTTTTACTACACTTACGATTATCCCTTCCATAAAATTTCTACTCAAAATCTGATATCGATTTCAGGGACGTTTAACTATACATTGTTTTTATCGCAGAATTTATGTGAATTTAGAGAGAATGTACCCATTACTTTTTCTCCTCCTGGTAATTGCGGGATTGCCCCCGGACAAAACGCGGGGTACGGTTTAGGATGTTTTGATGGCTTTGCAAACTTCCCTTCTAGCGAAGTAGGTACGTTGTATATCTTGGTTTCGTCCGATTCTGACGCTGAAGAAGGTGAGTTTGAGCTTGAAATTCGCTTACCCGAACCTACGTTTTGCAACAGCTGCCAAGACCAAAACGAAAGTGCCGTCGACGATGTTTTCGCCATCGATAACGTGAGTACTACCGAAGCCACCGCAGGACTTACCGATGGAAGTATAGAAGTTGGTTCGGTAACCGGTGGTAAGCTTCCACTAGAGTATTCCGTTGATGGAACCTTGTTTCAGCCGGATGGGCTTTTTGAAAACCTAGCTACAGGGGAGTACACCGTAACCGTTCGAGATGCGAACGGCTGCATTATCACTCGGACCGTAACAATCGAAGAGGTGCTGCCTGAACAACCTATTATAACACCGCCTGATTTGGTTTGCGAAGGAGAGAGCCAAACCGTGAGCGCGGTAGGGATAAACATTCGATGGTATAGCGATGCCGCCCTTACCCAACTCGTAGCTGAGGGCAACGAGTTCAGTTTCTCGGCAGGAACTTTCACTACTTTGTATGCCACACAGACAGCAAATGATGTGGAAAGTGAGGCGTCGTCGGTTACTATTGGATTTATCGATGTGCCTGAACTTTCTGTACAGACTGATGGCGATGCCTGTAGCACTACCTTCACAGCAGTGTTGAGCCCTTCGGCGGCGGCGAGTTACCAATGGTTTTTGAATGGGCAACCCATTGCAGATGCAACAGAACCATCGCTTACTTCGGTAGGTGCCGGTACGTATCATGTGGAAATAACCTACCAAACCTGTGTGATACGTTCAGATGATTTTCCCCTAACGGGAGAAATACCAGCTGTACCTACAGTTACCCCTCCGCCCATATACTGCGAAGGAGATGTCATCGCTCCTTTACAAGCTTCCAGCAACGGAGAGATAGTTTGGTATACCGATGCTACGTTGACCCAAGAGCTGGCACGTGGTGCTGCCTTCACACCTGAAAACCTAACAGAAACGGCTACTTTTTATGCTCAAGCGGTTTTAGGCGAATGTACGAGCGAAGTAGCCTCGGTTACCCTCACCATTAATCCACGCCCAGCAGCCACTATTCAAACCGATGGAGCTGCCTGCGTAGGCACTCCTCTTACAGCGCAGAGTAACTTCCCCGATGTAACCTTCGATTGGTTCTTAGATGGAGAAGCATTAAACGAAAACAGCACAACGTTTACGCCTACAGCCCCCGGAGAATATCAAGTGGTTGTATCGCGCGAAGGGTGTACCCAAGCCTCGGAGGTAATCCGTGTGGAAGAAGTACCTAATCGCTCTACAATTCTTTCCGAAACTACTTTTTGTAATACAGTACCTTCAATCACCTTAGAAGCCCAGAGCAATTTCCCGATTCGTTGGTATGCCGATGCCAATCTTTCCGAACTGATAAACGAAGGAAATACATTCACTACGACCGAAATTACTTCCCAATCGTTTTGGTTGCAGGCTGTAAATGGTGGCTGTGTAAGCGAGGCAACAGAGCTTCGCCTTCTTGTTCTATCGGCACCAGTGGTTCAAATTGAAGTTTCAGAAGCATGCGTGGGGAATCTGATGACTGCCACGCTCTCTAACCCAGAGGCTTCTTTACAGTGGTTTGCCGATGGTATTGCCATACCTGAAGCAACCTCCACAACACTAATGCCTGCCGCAGCAGGCACCTATCAGGTAGAAGCTATTTTGAATGGTTGTAGCAGTCGCTCTAATGAAATTGAAATAGAGGCTTACCCCACTGTGCCCGAAGTTGCTACCGTACCCGCCTATTGCGAAGGAGATGTCATCGCCCCTTTACAAGCTACCAGCACGGGAGAAATCGTGTGGTATGCCGATGCTACGTTGACCCAAGAGCTGGCACGTGGTGCTGCCTTCATGCCTGAAAACCTAACAGAAACGGCTACTTTTTGGCTACAAGCTACAAATAATGGATGCCTGAGCGATACAGCGAGTGTTACAGTAGAGATATTCCCAATTCCAACGGCAGCGGTAACCACACAAACTCGCTTTTGCTTGGGAGAGGCATTATTTGCCCAAACCGATGCCGCCGATGCTACCTACCAATGGTTTTTGGATGGTCAGCCAATAAGCGAGGCAACTACCAGCACCCTTCTCCCAGAAGTTGTAGGTCAGTATTCTGTAAGGATACAGCGAGGCAATTGCACCACAATCTCAGAGCCGGTTCAGATTAACCCCATCCCCCAAGCTGATGCAGGCACTGACCAGCTCATTTGCTTGGGCGATCCTGTAACGCTTTCGGTACAAAACCCTTTGCGTAACCTCACCTACGAGTGGTACGACGGTAACCGAAATCTATTGGAGAGTGATCCGGAACTTACGCTGACCCCTACCGATTCTGCTCGCTATGTGCTGATCGCCACCGATAGCAATGGATGTTTTGCGCGCGATGAGGTAATTGTACGTGTAGAAGATGCTCCATTACAAGCAGGGTTTGAGGTAGATTATCTAGTAGGATATGCGCCCCTTTCAGTACAGTTTACAGACCAAAGCGTGGCCGCCGATTCTGTAATTTGGGATTTTGCGGATGGCACTACAAGCACTGAACGAAATCCTGCCCATACATTTGAAGAAGTAGGCGACTACGAAGTGCTACAAACCGTACAGGTGAATGAAGTATGTACCGATACTACCACATTGCGCATTCGAGTAATAGAGCCTCTAAATATCCCCACAGGGATTTCGCCCAATGGTGACGGCGCTAACGATACCTGGATTATCGATAACATCAGCCTGTTTCCCGAAAATCGCATCCGCGTTTTCAACCAATGGGGGAACTTGGTATACGAAGTGGAAAATTACCAAAATGATTGGCAAGGCGATAACTTACCCGATGCTACCTATTTTTTTGTGATAGAACTCCAAGAAAACATCCCTGCTGTAAAAGGATATTTGATGATTCTTCGGTAGTACTACTCGTCGCGGTTTTCCTTTTGTTTGTCTTGTAGCGATTTGATTTGCTCTGTTTGCAAACGGAGCTGTTCATTCTGCTCTTCAATAATCTTCTGCCGGCGTTTCAACTCGATGTTTGCTTTTTGCTTCTGTTCATTGGCGCGCCGAAGGATAAGAGCAATAATCAACAGCATCACTACGCCGCTGCCCAAGGCAGCAATGATAATGCGGCTGTTGCGTTGTTCGAGGCGAGCCACTTTTATTTCGGCTTCTTTGCGTTTTAGTTCTTCTTCTTTTAGTTGTTTTTCTTTCTTTAAATTCTCTATTTCCTTTTTTCTTGCTTCTTCTTCACGTTGAGCAAGTTCTCTTTGCAAGCGCAATTTTTCCACTTCTTCATCTCGTTTTTCAATTTCGAGTTGTTGTACGAGTGTTGTAGCAGAGAGCTTGTCTTTATCGCGTTCTAAATCGCTAATAAATTCTTCACCTTCTACCTGAAATCCTTCCATAAATTTTCGCTGATACTCTAAGGCTTCTGCAGTGTTGCCAAGTGCTTCGTGCGATTTTGCGAGGTAATCGTAGGCATCGGTAACTACATAAAATGCATTAGCTTCTTGCCCCGTATTTACAGCTTTTTCCAAACTATTGATGGCATCTCCGTAGCGTTTTTGGTCGAAGTACGTAACGCCTATGTTTAAATGCTCTTGAGCAAGCCCTTTTCGGTCGCCCATACTTGTTCGGAGGTCAAGGGCTTTTTGTAGGTACTCCCGTGCTTCTTGATGTTTATTCTGCTCAGAGAGAATAGCCCCAATGCTACTCAGCGCGATTGCCTCTCCATTTTTATTGCCAATGGCTTGGTTGGGGGGGAGTGCCGCTTTGAAGTACTCCATGGCTTTGCTCGCATTTCCTTTGTTCCAATAGGCGTACCCCAATTGGTTTGCAACAGAAGCTAAGTTGCTGTTATTATTTGCTTTTGTATACTGTTCGAATTGTTTTTCGAGCGTAGGAATATCGGTTTGAGCAAAGCACCCCATTGCGAATGCTAGTAAGGGAAAGAGAAGGGTTACAAATCGCATAATGGTATTTTTTTACAAATACAACATGAGTTTTTATCAACTAGCTGATTTTCAAAAATTCAAGATACAACATTTCAAAAAGAAAGCTAACGATTGCTAAAAGTCTATCGCGATTCATTCACATAAAAAAACACCTCCTCATGTGTTGGTGAGGAGGTGTTGGTTGTTTTTAGGTAAGGCTCGTTTTATAGCACAATGTTTACGATGCGTTTCGGTACTACAATCACTTTTTTGGGCGTTTTACCCTCTATCCATTTTTGGAGTGCTTCTGCTTCTAGCACTGCTTTTTCGATTTCTTCTTTGGAAGCATCTACACTAAATTCCAATTTTGCCCGCATTTTACCATTGATGGAAATGGGGTATTCAAAGCTATCTTCCTTAAGGTACTCTTCGTTGTGAGTGGGGAAGGTTGTTTTGGTAATGCTTTCGGAGTGCCCTAACAATTCCCACAGTTCTTCTGTAATATGTGGAGCGAAGGGCGAAAGGATTACGACCAAATCTTGCAAAATGGCACGCTTGTTACACTTGAGAGCCGTAAGTTCGTTCACACAAACCATGAAGGCACTCACCGAAGTGTTGAGCGATAAGTTTTCGATATCTTCTGCTACTTTTTTTATGGTTTTATGAAGGACTTTTAATTCAGCAGGTGTAGGAAGTTCTTCGGAGAGAGCTACCTCATTTTGGTTATTATGGAAGAGTTTCCAAAGTTTTCGCAAGAATTTCCCTACTCCTTCGATGCCATCGGTATTCCATGGTTTGGAAGCCTCAAGAGGACCGAGGAACATTTCGTACATTCGAAGCACATCGGCACCAAATTTCTCTATCACATCGTCGGGGTTTACCACATTATACTTCGATTTGGACATTTTTTCTACCATCCAGCTGCAAAGATATTTGCCATCTTCTAACAAAAATTCAGCATTGGCATATTCGGGACGCCATTTTTTAAAGGCTTCCACATCGAGTACATCGTTTTGCACTAAGCTCACATCTACATGGATTTCAGAGGTTTCGTATTGGTCTTTCAGTCCATCGGAAACAAATTGGGCTTCTCCTTTTACCTTGTGAACAAAATTGGAGCGTCCTTGAATCATGCCTTGGTTCACCAACTTTTTGAACGGTTCTTCTTCGGGGATGTAGCCCATATCGTATAAGAACAAGTTCCAAAAACGCGAGTAGAGCAAATGCCCCACGGCGTGTTCGGTACCGCCAATGTACAAATCAACCGATTTCCAATATTCCGCAGCTTGTTTGCTTACGAATTCCTTTTCGTTGTTGGCATCCATGTAACGGAGCGAGTACCAGCTTGAACCTGCCCACCCTGGCATGGTCGTGAGTTCGTAGGGGTATTTCCCGTTGTATTTCCAATCGGTAGCCCTGCCCAAAGGAGGTTCGCCGGTTTCAGTGGGTTTATATTCGTCGATTGAGGGCAATTCAAGTGGGAGCTGTTCATCGGGAACCAGGTGTGGAATGCCTTGATCGTCGTAAAAGACGGGCACAGGCTCGCCCCAATAGCGTTGGCGGCTAAACACTGCATCGCGCATTTTATAGTTCACTTTAGCTCTGCCAACGCCCATTTCTTCTGCTTTGGCAATTGCTGCGCGAACGGCTTCTCCGGTGCCTTCGCCTAAGAGTTTTTCGCCGTATAGCCCGTTTAAAAATCCGGAATTGATGAGTTTACCGTCTTTCTTTTCGGTAGGGTTTTCCATCTCTTCGGTGCCTTCAATCACACAGCGGATGGGTAAGTTAAAATGTTGGGCGAACCGATAGTCGCGGTCATCGGAAGAAGGTACTGCCATCACCACTCCGGTACCATAGCCAGCTAGTACGTAGTCGGCTACCCAAAGGGGGACTTCCTCGCCGCTAATGGGGTTGACTACATACGATCCGGTGAATACACCTGAAACAGACTTTACATCTGCCATACGTTCGCGTTCAGAACGATTTTTTGCTGTATTCACGTAATTTTCTACGGCTTCTTTTTGGTCGGCAGTGGTTAGAGAACTAACCAAGTCGTGTTCGGGAGCAATTACTACATACGTAACGCCAAAAATAGTATCGGGGCGAGTCGTAAATGCGGTGAGGGAAAATGCTTGCCCTACTACGGGGAAGTCCAGTTCGCATCCTAACGATTTACCAATCCAGTTGCGCTGCATTTCTTTGAGCGACTCCGACCATTCCAATCGGTTGAGGTTATCGGCTAGGCGGTCGGCAAATGCGGTAATCCGCATCATCCACTGTTTCATTTTCTTACGCTCTACCGGGTAGCCTCCTCGTTCAGAAAACCCGTCTTTTACCTCGTCGTTAGCAAGAACAGAACCTAACCCTGGGCACCAGTTCACCATCGCTTCGGCAGGGTAGGTAAGGCGATATTGCAATAAAATCTTTTGTTTTTCTGCTTCTGAAAAAGCATTCCATTGAGCTGCCGTAAATTCAGCGGCATCTTCGTCGCGGGCTGCGTTTACTGCATTGCTGCCCCCTTGGGCGAATTTCTCAATGAGGGTATCAATCGGTTCGGCTTTGTTAGTATCATGGTTGTACCAAGCATTGAACAACTGTTGGAAAATCCATTGCGTCCAGCGGTAAAATTTGGGCGAAGAGGTTTGCACTTCGCGCGACCAATCGTATGAAAAGCCAATTTTAGCAAGCTGTGCTTTAAAAGTGGCTATGTTTTTTTCGGTAGTAATTGCCGGATGCTGTCCGGTATCGATGGCATATTGCTCGGCAGGTAGCCCGAAGGAATCAAAGCCCATAGGGTGCAATACATTGAATCCTTTGAGCCTCTTGTATCGGCTTACGATATCGGAAGCAATGTAGCCGAGAGGATGCCCTACGTGTAGCCCGGCTCCCGAAGGGTAGGGGAACATATCGAGCACATAGAATTTATTAGGATTGCTGAAGTCGTTCTCTACTTTATAGATACCTTCTTCGGCCCATTTTTTTTGCCATTTGGCTTCAATTTCTTGGTGGTTATAATCTGCCATGTCGCTATGCGATTAAATTGTAAAAGAAGACCCTCAAAACGGGTGTCTTGAGGGCTTTACAAAACATTTGGCTGCAAAAAAACGGCATTTGCTAAAGGATTCAAAACGGAAAGTAGCCGGCAGTTCAAACTCGCCGATTAGGTTTGTTTTTCTTGGGTAATTTGTTGGAGTTGTTGTACGAGCCGTTGGAGTTGCACGCTACGGTCGAATTCTTCAATTGCTCTGATACGTCCGCGTTCTCCCATGCTCTGGCGCTCGTTGGGAGAAAGGTGGAGCAACGTGCGAATGTTTTCTGCTAATTCTCCAAAATTTTCGGGCGCCGATACCAAGCCACATTGCGTTTGCCGTACAATTTCGGCACCTTCTCCCGCACCATGAAATAGCACAGGCACACCAGCTGCCATGGCTTCGTATAACTTAGAGGGAAGCGTGCCGGGCAAATATCTTTTTTGAGAAATAAGCACGGCATGGAAGGTGGAGAGCGTTTCGGCAACGGTTTCCGGGGCAATTAAGGGGTGTAATTGTACAGTATCGTTAGGCAGTTGTGAGATGAGTTCTTCTATAGCACTTCGTTCGAAGCCTTCTCCATAAATATGGAATTGCGCTTCTAGCATAGCAAAATCAATGCGGCGAATGATTTCGGCTACGTTGTGGGCGAGCCCTAATACGCCCATGTACACCAAGGTGAAAGGTTTTGGGGTGGGTGCTTTCTGTAAATTAGGTTTGAACTCCGCAGTGTTGACTCCGGTGCGGTATAGCACTACGTTGGTTTGTCCTTTTTGTCTGATATACTTCTCAATTTCTTGCGATTGCGCCAAACAAGCCGAAGCATTTTTATAAAGGAAATGCTCGACTTTAAGTAGTATGCGATAACGCCAATCTTTGGGAAGTATTTCCAAAGCGGCAATGGCTTCAGGCCATAAATCGGACACGTTTACAATCAATTTTGCACGAGCTATTTTAGCGAGCAATCCCACAGAAAAAGGAAAAATGATGGGGGGATATTGCACAATGCAGATGTTGGGCTGAAAGCGTAGTATGCGAGGAAGCGATCTAAAAATACTTACTGTGATAGAAAGCATGTTGAATAAGCGATGAGCTTTTCGGTTGCTTTTTAAGGGATATATCCAGTGCCGATAAATGGTGTAATGCGAATGGTTTTCTGTTATAAAGAATTTGTTTTGATACGATGGGAAAATGCGGCCGGTGGGGTAGTTGGGCATTCCGGTGTAAATTTCGACCCGGAAGCCTGCTTCGGCTAACCCCTTTGCCATATGGGCTAATCGCAGCGGTGCAGCCCCAATTTCAGGAGGAAACGTATGGGTAAAAATAGCAACTTTCAACACATCTGAGGGTTTAGAAATACAGGGTTAGGCGGTATTAACGATCTACCTCGCCCATTACCAAATCGAGCGAGCCGACAATGGCAACTAAGTCGGAAAGCATACAGCCTTTGGCAATGCTGCCAATGAGCGATAAGTTCATGAAACAAGCGGATCGTGCCTTCATTCGGTAAGGTACATCGCTGTTTTTAATCGACTGGATAAAAAAACCAAGTTCTCCCTTAGGGCTTTCCCCTCTGAAGTACACAGTCTGCGCCTCTTGAGTTCTTAGCTTTTTAGGTACGGCTTCTCTAGGATTAAATTCGGGCGTTCGCTGATATTTCCCTTTCAGTAGCAGTAAACATTGTTCTATAATTTTGAGCGATTCGTAGCATTCGGCAACGCGCACCCAGGTTCGATCCCAGCAATCACCAAGCGCGCCGGCTTCGCCTTTACCAACGGGGATGTCAAAATCAAGCTCGGGGTAGACTGAGTAGCCATCAACCTTGCGCAAATCGAAGGCAAGCCCTGAACCTCGAAGCATCGGGCCGGTAGCACCGGCATTAATGGCTGTTTCAAGGGGCAAAATTCCTACATTTGCGGTTCTATCTTTAAAAATCTTGTTCTCGATTAATATTTGTTGAAGCTCCTTCAACTTAGGGCGAAGGTAGTCGGTAAATTCTTGGCAGCGTTCTTCGAAGCCAATGGGTAAATCGTAATAAAGCCCACCCACCCAAATGTAATTATAGAGCATCCGTGCACCGCAGGTCCATTCTAGCAGTCGTAAGATATGTTCGCGGTCGCGCATGAGCCATAAGAATGGTGTAAATGCTCCAATGTCGATACCGTAAGTTCCAATGGCTACAAAATGGGAAGCAATGCGGTTCAGCTCAGCTACTAATACGCGAATGTATTCTACACGTTTTGGAATACGTTCAGTAATACCGAGTAATTTTTCCACTGCCATCGCATAAATATGCTCCGAGTTCATCGCCGCGAGGTAGTCCATGCGGTCTACATACGGGATAATTTGGTTGTAGGCAAGCGCTTCAGCATGTTTTTCGAAACACCTGTGCAGATAGCCAACATGTGGCACTACATCTAATACAATTTCGCCGTCTGTCAGGATTTCTAAGCGTAATACTCCGTGGGTAGAAGGGTGCTGTGGCCCCATATTCAATATCATTTGCCCTTCTGGCAAAGGTTGCTTGAAAAAATGAGGCTCTGAGTTTTCAAGGTGTTCAGCGGAATATTGATATTGAAGCGTGCGGCTCATATAAGCGAATATAACAGTATAGCAAAAACGGATTGTCGAAAATACAGAAATCTGCTTGGAAGATTGCCCACGAATTATTTAAGCAGAGAACCTTACACAAACACATGCTTTTTATTAATATTGAGTACTGTTAAGCTGGCAATGCAAAAGTGTGAAGCTGGCGTATCGAAATTTATACAACCCAATTCTTGATCTCCTAAGCATATGGAAATAGTAATCGATTTTTTGCAGATAGTAATACCGGCAGGTTTGGTGCTGTATGCCGTTTTCCTAATCGTTCGTTCATTTTTAAATAAGCAATTCCAAGAAAATCATATGCAGCTACGCGCTGATACTACTAAAACGGCTTTGCCTCTTCGGCTACAAGCCTACGAGCGAATGGCGATATTTTTAGAGCGGATTACCCCCAATAATCTTATTTCTCGTTTGAACGATGGTTCCTACAATGTGGCTCAATTCCAACATATTTTGGTACACGATATTAAGCAAGAGTTTTACCATAACTTATCGCAACAGATTTATATGAGCGATGAAGCATGGGAGTTAACTAGGCAAGCTATGGAAAACACTATATCGACTATTAATCATGCAGCGCAAGGACTTGACCCCGAAGCGCCTTCCATCGATTTAGCGCGGAAAATCTTTGAGCAAGTATTGTCAAGCGATACCAATCATATTGCACAAGCACTCAAGTTTCTGAAAGACGAGATACGTACCATTTTTTAATGTGAAAGCCTCGCCCCTCTATATTGAAACGAGGATACAAACCGACTTGCCCACTCTTTGGGCATATACCCAAACCCCCGAACAGCACGAAAAATGGGATTTACGGTTCAGCACCATACGCTATTTGCCTAAAAAGCCTGAAGAAACATACCAATTTTTTGAATATACCACTCGCATAGGGTTTGGGTTAGCTGTTAGCGGGATGGGTAAATCGAAAGGAAACAGCACTACAGGAGAAACACGCACCTCGGTATTAGCATTTTGGTCTGATAGCCGCCTATCGCTCATTCGGAAAGGAGCAGGTTTCTGGAAGTACCAGCCAACAGCGCAAGGTCTTCGCTTTTTCACCAAATACGATTACGAGCCACGCTGGGGATTAGCAGGAACTTTGTTTGATCGTTTCGTTTTTCGTCCACTAATGGGGTGGGCTACTGCACTCAGCTTCGATGTCCTCAAGCGTTGGATCGAAAAAAAGCATCCTCCTGCATTGTTATATTCCCTCACGTTCATTTATTGGATGGTACAAATTACCCTAGCGGTCATTTGGATGTACCAAGGAGTGTTTCCCAAAATCCTTTTTCCAGACTCCGGTGAATTGGCGATACTACAAGGAGCCGGTATTGAAGGCAATACCGCAAGGTACTTATTGACCGCTGTAGGCATTGGAGAAATAGTATTTGGGTCTTTATTTCTTTCTCTCAATCCAAAACGTTGGCTACATCTACTGAACATAGGGGCACTATTATTTTTAGGTTTAGGTGCCCTAGGCAGCAATTTAGGCGTTTTTGTGCAGCCCTTTAATCCGGCTACACTCAACCTTGCCATGATTTCCCTCTCTTTAATCGCATTAAGTATGTACTCTGTCCTTCCTTCAGCGAAAAATTGTTTGCGAAAGCCTAGAACAACGTAAACTCAAGCAGTTTATTGTATTACCGAGTTAAGATTATTTCCTTCTAAATGTAATATTCGAGCCATCTGTTTATTTTTTTTGAAACAACGATATTTCGTACATACATGGGATATCATAGATTAACTGGGGGCTTTGTTTGATGACATTTAATTTAAGATACTGATAATTAATTATTTAAATATTTGGGAAGAGGTTTTGATTAGCTTCTTGAAGCTGTTTACAAAGTCTTTTTTTATAAAATTCTGTAAGTGTTTGCATTCTGAATATTTGCAAATACCTTTGTAATAAATTAACGAAAAAAGAAAAATTTACCACATCACACTCGCTTAAATCTGAATAAAGATTTTCTTTCTAAGAATTTTTAGTTTTTCAAAACTTTATTTTATGTCTCTCTACTACCTAATCGTGTTGATTTTATTGATTCTTGCCGATGTGGGAATTGTACTTTTTTCCTACTTTCGATTCTTACGCTACCTTGTTCCGGTGAAAGGCTATACTTACAGCATTTCGCTAATTGTACTTTTGTTTGTAGCCAATGTCTTTATTGTCAATACTCACATAAAGCCTCGTACGTCCACCTTTTCAAAAACAACTTACCGGAAAAGTAAGCCGGCAATGGCTTCTTTGGTTGCAAACGATGAAGTTTCACGTGCTGTAGAAAATGCGAATGCGAAAAAATTGGTAACTACCAAAGCTGCTGAGGTAAGCAATATTGAGTCGGCTGAGAAAAAGAAGACTTCTGGAAAGCGAAAAACTGAGAGTAACACAGAAAAGATTGAATCGGTCAGCAGAATGCCTCTAAAGCCTCTACTCCCTATTATGAGTAACGCTGATGCAAACATACCTCTCCGCCCTGCAGAAGCGAATGAACAGACTATCGCTTGCGACGAGGAGTCTGTTAAGGAACACTTGAATGCGATAAGTGGTAATGTGTTAACCCTATCAGAAAAAGAAGAGCGAATCGGTGGACTATTAAAATGTTTTTCTAAGCAGAATTTATCTATTTTAGTGGTGGAAAAAGCGATTGTAGGCAGTGGTGATTCTGCTTGGGAAATGAAAGGCAAGCCCATGAAAATTCCTGCTAACGACTATCTAAATATGTTGAAATCCCTTGAACTAGGAGATGCTATTGAAATAGATGTAATAAAATATGACAAATCAGGAAAGATTCTCTACATTGAGCTCTCAGAAAAGCATAAAGTCTGAGCTACCACCTATTATCAACACTGCTACTTGTTTTCTTGCTACTGCTCGTCGCTATGGAATTATGTTAGCTGCAGCTACGATGATAGCCTGCAGTCAAACAGATGAGGCATCCAAAGAGGAGTTGGTGAGCCAAACCGATACATTTCGCGATAAAATTTTGAACCAACGCATAATGCTCGACGAAGCCTTAAAGCAGTTGGAACTTGAAAAAAAGCAAGTCCGAGTTTTAGAAAGCCAAATCGAGTTGAATAAAGAGCAACTCGAGCAATCGAAGGCAAACCAAAAAATGGTAGAAGACTACCAAAATCTACAAAATGCACTTGAGCGCCGTAACCGCGAACTCCAGCGCAAGCAAAAGCAGTACGATGAAGTAAACCTGAAACTCGATAAAGTTCTGGCATATCTTGAAGAAAATAATATAGAGCTAATCACCAACGAGCTTGGAGATATTGAAGATGTGAGAGTAGGTGAAGGCGGCATGGGGATTAACGCACAGTATGATTCGCTCATGGCTGTGCTTGAAGGCGAGCGAAAAGACTTTGACAAAACTGTAAAAAACCTTAATCGTTTGGTGAATGCCTACCAACGTGAAGCAATGCGCTGGAAAGATAAGTTCAATAAACGGGGCTTGTTCATCAGTAATCTGAATTCAAATTTTACAGTAAACTTTAAAGTAGACTCTACTTCGCGAAAAGGTGCCTTGGCATTTTCTGCTGAAATACTACGCGAAGCAGGTAAACTTAAGAAAGGAAAGGTACAAGTGAAAATTACCTGTAGTCCACCTAATGGTAATTTAGTGGATTTGTACAATCAAATTATTGAATATAAGCGCAAGGATATGGTGATTCCACTAGAAAATATTAATGAGTATACATTAGAAGCTGAAGGTCTCCATCAGTTCGTAGTGTATTTAGGTAATGAAGAGGTATATTATGAAGATATTCAACTTAGCTTGCCTTAGTTCAAAAGGTACTTTGTTTTTTTTGAAAAGAATATGCAAACATAAGGGGGGCATATTCTTTTTTGCTTTCATAGCTATTAGTCTATCAGAAAGTTTTGGGCAGATAGAATGGGCGGTGCGGGCTACAGACCCACAAACAGAAGTTGCATTCCAGTTCGACCAATTACTTGGTGAACCCAACTCTTACCTTGAAGAAAAACGTAGCGACTTTGCATGGACAGCTTATTTCGAAAAAATTGGGGATACTAAAGAAGTTTTAATCCAGTTTGATAAGGCAATTCCGGTACGTAAAATATTTGTAGTCGAAAATTTCGGGATTGGCTTGAAAGATATTTACCTGATTGATGAGGGAGGAGAAGAGCGTGCAAAATATTCTATCAATCAAAATTTTGATTTTGCACTAAATATTATTTCCAAAATTTCTCATGTAACACTTTACGAACCTACTGAGTATAAGGTGAAATTTTTACGTTTGGTAGTTTACGAACCTTTTTCAGACTCAGAAGTATGCCAAATAGATGCTGTGGGAATTTCGAGTGAAGATGTGCACTATTTATTTCCGCCTAGAGAAATCATTGCCCGAAGGCAACTCAGAGCGCAGTATCCTTTTACGTTGAATTACCAGATACTCGATAGCGATAACAACGAACCGATTGTGGGAGCTGCCGTAGTGATTACCGATTTGGTGAGCCAATCGGCGGATACGGTATATACCGATACAGATGGGCGTGTGGTGCAGCACTTGAAACATTCTAAATATAGTGTGGATGTAACTACTGAAGGATATTTTGTAAGCAACGAATACAAGTTTTCAACATTACAGTACGAGAGCGATAAAGTAATAGGGCAGACTAATAAAATGCGGCGTTTCCAACCGGGTAAATCATTTGTGTTTTATGGGCTGTTCAAAAACCTTACTTCTACAGAACTTACGGAACGTGATATCCAAATTCTTGATAAAATGCTGAGGACTCTGAAGGCAAATCCTTATTCGGTGGTAGCTTTAAGGATGCATACCGACGCCCGTGGAAACGATGAGTATAACCTGAGGATTACAGCAGCACGAGCCGAGGCAATCGCTCAATTCTTAGAAAGCGAGGGGATTCCGCGTAGACGACTTGTGCCTGAAGGGTTGGGAGAAACAGAGCTGACTAACGAATGTGGTAATGGAGTTTTATGCGATAGCGAAAAACACCTTGCAAACCGAAGGCTTGTAGTGGAAGTAGTTGACTACCTCAATTGAGTAGCCCGCGCAGTGGTGTCTACCCAATCGAGTGTGTTGAGTAAATGTACCATATCTTCTTTTACATAGCGGATAACCGGCGCAAGCGAATCAGTACGTTGAGAGGTTGGGAAATATAATGCTCCTCTTAAAAAGTTTTGGGTAGAATCGGTAACCCAAAATTGATAGAAACTTGGTACATCGCCGGAAAGCTCCGAAACTACTCCTCCATATCCTTTAGGAGTTTTAATAGGGTATTCTGTAATGCTCGATGACCGAATGTTGTGTTTATGTGTTAAGCGCGAAGAGGTATTGACGTACCCCACGAGCGAGTCGTAGTTGAGCAAAGGTTTATACGAAAGGCTCACACTAGCTTTTAAAGTAGGGTAGTTTATTTCAATCCAATACGGTTCTGCAATGGTAGAGGAGTCGGGTAAAATAATGGCATGTTCAGAAAACTCAAAAGTATAGGGGTACTTTGGTGGTAAGGTATGGTAGCTGTGGCTGGGTAAATCAATCCGATGGTACCCTTGAGGTTTGGGGTAGTACTCTTGCTTTTGGCAAGAAACGGTAGCTACGCAGAGGAGAATGAGTACGAAAAAAAAGTAGAAGGCTTTCATGTTAGTTTTTGGCATTAATCGAGGAAATCGGACGCATGCTGCTTTTGGTAGCGTTCCTTAATAAAGACCCGAATAGTTTTGATTCGTTTTCGGTTTACCGAAACAGCCGTAAATACGAAGTTCTCGAAAACAACTTTTTCACCGGGGCGGGGCATTTTTGAGGCAATTTCTAAAAATAATCCTCCGAGCGATTCACTTTCCCCTTTTACTTGATCAAAAATGCTAGGGTCGATGTCTAGTATTTTGCAAAAATCGTTTAAAGAAGTTTTCCCTTCGAAGGTAAAAGTACTCTCATCAATTTTTTTGTAGGCAAGTTCGTCGGTATCAAACTCATCGTTGATTTCGCCTACGATTTCTTCGATGATATCCTCCAAAGTAATAAGGCCGGATGTGCCGCCATACTCATCTACCACAATGGCAATATGCACACGCTTTTCTTGGAAGTCTTTAAGTAAGCGATCGATTTTTTTCCCTTCAGGTACAAAGAAAATGTCGCGGCGGATAAGTTGCTGCCATTTGAACGTTTCGTCGCGGTCGAGGTATGGCAAAAGATCTTTAGCATATAAAATCCCTTCGAGTTTATCAATGGTATCGTTATAAATCGGGATGCGCGAATATCCAGATTTGTTTACCAAGTCCATCAGTTGGTGGAAGTCAATCTCTACGTCGAAAGCGGTGATATCCATACGCGAGTGCATCACTTGTTTTACCAACTTGGTACCGAAGCTCACAATCCCTTTTAAAATTTCCTTTTCTTCTTGAGTCGATTCGTGTTTAGTGGTCATTTCCAGGGCTTCTTGCAGTTCGCTTACCGATACTTCATATCCTTTCGATTTGAATCGTTTTTCGATAAGATCGCCCATATTCGTAAGCAGCCACGCCAATGGGTGTAGCAGCGTTCCAAGTAAATAAAGGGGGCGGGAGGTGAATTTGGCGAATGTGAGATTTTTTTGTGTAGCAAACACTTTAGGAACTATTTCGCCAAAGAATACAATCGCGGATGTTACAATTACAGTAAGAATTGCCAAAGCTACTTGGTTTTCTTTGCCGGAAACTTGCCAGGTTACAAATGTGGAAATGGTTACAATCGCTACATTAACTAAATTGTTGAGAATGAGAATGGTAGCTAAAAGCAATTTCGGGTTTTCGAGTAAGCTGAGGATGGTAAGATCGGTAGGAGTGCGCGTTGTTTTACATTCGTTTAACTGAGCAGGCGTAAGCGAGAAAAAGGCAATTTCAGAGCCGGAAATTAGGGCAGAGGCCACTAAGAGCAATAGAGTAGTGGCAATGAGTGGGTAAACGGCAAAAGGAATTTCAGCAAGCGTATACCAAAAATAAAAGCCTAATGTCGACTCAGGATCTAAACTAGATTCCAATTTAAGATAAATTTGGTGAAAAATATGCGCAGCATACCTACGCCTACAACAGCTAAACCGCTTTGATTAGAAAGGTAGTTCATCTTCTTCAGAAGGACCGGGTTCTGCAACAGAACTACTATTTTGTGAAGTGCCCATCTTATCGTGAGGCATATCTTGATCGCTCGGTGCAGGCGGCTGATACGTGCCTGTAGAATCGTTTCCACGTCCTCCAAGCATCGTCATGGTATCGGCTACTACTTCAGTGGTTCTTCGTTCGTTACCATCTTGGTCTTGCCAAGTGCGTGTACGAAGTTTTCCTTCGATATACACTTGGTTGCCCTTTTTTAGGTATTTTTCCGCAATTTCGGCAAGGCCACGCCATAGTACAATGTTGTGCCACTCCGTGTTAGTTCTTTTTTCGCCGGTATTACGGTCTTTATACGTTTCAGAAGTTGCCAACGAAAACGACGCAACGGCAACACCACTTTCTAAATGTCTTACTTCAGGATCTCTTCCGAGATTTCCTACTAAAATCACTTTGTTAACTCCTGACATAGTTTAAAGTCTATTTAAATTTTCTAGGCTGCAAATCTATAAAAGAGAATGCCACAAAAATGAATTCTTTTCAGAATTTATGAGCTCTGCAAGAAGATACAAATATTTTTAATTAATGAATGAATTTGTTCTCTAAATATTTTTGAATCAGGATTGGTTTTGGGAGGGCTTCTACCGCCTTTAAGGTATAGAAAGCACCTTGTGCATCGGTAAGTTGGTTGATGAGCGTTTCGGGAGAAGAAACTAAATAGAGATGGCAAAAATATACATGAAGCTTTTGATGGCTAAGTTGGTGAGTGTATAGCGGCGAGAGTTCTTGTAGTTTACATACAACATCGGGGAATTTTTTTTGTACGGCAGCCATAAGGTCTTCTTCTGGCAATGGTTTTTCGGTTTCGATATTGGTGAAGTCGTATAATCCTTGCCAAATTCCTTTTTGAGTGCGAGGCAGCATGTAAAGGGTTGTATCATGTTCCCATACTAAGTAATGAAAGTATCGGTTTCGCACTTTAGTTTTTTTACTTTTAATGGGAAGCAACGTTTGGGTTCCTTCTTGGTAAGCCTTGCACTCGGTTACAAACGGGCAATACATGCAATTAGGTTTTTGGGGGGTGCATTGAGTAGCGCCAAATTCCATAATAGCTTGGTTGTAGTCGGCTGCAAATTGTTGCGATACAAGCGATTGTGCTTTTTTAGCAAACGCTTTTTGCCCTTGTGTAGAAGCGATATCGTGATGCATACCAAACAAGCGAGCTAATACGCGGTATACGTTACCATCCACTACGGCTACAGGCTCGTTAAATGCAAACGAGGCAATGGCAGCAGCTGTATATTTCCCCACCCCTTTTAACTTTAATAGCTCTGCATATTGGGATGGAAACTTCCCCTTACATTCCGATACAATGTATTTTGCTGTATAGTGCATATTGCGTGCCCTCGAGTAGTAGCCGAGTCCTTGCCAAAGACGGAGTATTTCTTGTTCGCTTGCTGCTGCCATATGCTGTACGGTAGGGAAATGTGCAATGAAAGCCTCGTAATAAGGAAGCCCTTGTTTTACCCTAGTTTGCTGTAAAATTATTTCGGATAGCCAAATGTGGTAAGGCTCTTTGGTGTTGCGCCAGGGCAGATTTCTTTTATTTTTTTGATACCAACGGAGTAATTCTTTTTCGAAAGCAGGTTGTGTAAGCATAGGGGCTAACAAGTTCAAAATCGATGATTTCAGAGTTTTTTACAGAGGGCAACATCTGCATTATATATCTTTGCCATTCAGAAGAGTGAAACAACATAAAAGCGTATCATGTTTTGTATCGGGGTTGCAGGTCGCACACCTTATTACTATAGCAACATAGGATGTAGCAAACTGTATAAATCTCCTTGGTGTATCTTTTCAATAAAAACACATGATCATGTATATCGAGATTTTAAAATCAAAAATTCACCGGGTTAAAGTAACGCAAGCCGAATTAAACTATGTGGGCAGTATCACAATTGACCAAGACTTAATGGAGGCTGCAGATTTGATTGAAGGGGAAAAAGTACAAGTAGTGAATAATAATAATGGTGAGCGCCTTGAGACCTATGTAATTACAGGTAAAAGAGGTTCTGGTACTATTTGCTTGAACGGGGCGGCAGCACGTAAAGTACAAGTGGGCGATGTGCTCATTATCATTTCGTATTGTTTATTAGAAAAAGAAGAAGCCAAACAGTACAAACCTAAGTTGGTATTTCCAAACGAAGAGAACAAACTAATCCCTGAGCTTGCTGTATAATCGGCATTCCTTACGTTGAATGAAACCCACATTAAAATCTGTATTCAAATATCTTGTATTTGTGAGCATAGCCATAGGGCTATTGTTGTATGTATATCGCAATCAAGATTTCTCTCAAATTCTTAAAGATGTACGAACTGCCGATCCTTTTTGGGTGGCAATGTCAGTAAGTATTGCTCTGCTGAGCCATGTGAGTCGTGGCTGGCGGTGGTGTATAGCATTACAGCCGGCAGGGTTTCGAGTGAACCCGTTTCGAGCGTTTTTAGCCGTAATGGTCGGCTATTTTGCTAATTTGTTTGTACCACGCATGGGCGAAGTAGCCCGCTGCGGCATCTTAAAAAAAACCGATAAAGTGCCGGTAACACTCTCATTTGGGGCGGTAGTTGCCGAACGTGCTCTCGACCTGATCATGTTGGTAAGCTTTACGCTTTTTACGCTATTGGTTGAGTTTGATAAACTAGGAAGTTTCTTAATGCAACGCTTAGAGTTGGGAATGGGCACAATTACAATGGCATCTGTAGGGGTTCTGAGCGGATTGGTACTGATTGGCATTGCCTTCCTGATAATTGTTTATAAGCAGCGCCATCGGTTGCGAAACTTACCAGGCTATGCTAAAGTAGCTGAGTTTATCATCGGGTTGAAAGAAGGTTTGTTAAGCATTACCCAGTTGAATCGTATCCAGCAAGTAGGGTATGTGTTTCACACACTTTTTATATGGGTAATGTACTATTTGATGACCTACGTTTTGTTTTTCACCCAAGCGGAAACCAGCGCACTCAGCATGATGACGGCGCTTACCGTATTTATTATGGGAGGGATTGGTATGGTAATCCCAACGCCGGGTGGAGTCGGTTCCTACCATTTGTTTGTAGGAGTAGCGCTCATGGCGTATGGCTTAGGCGAAACGGATAGCAAGGCGTTCGCTTTTTTAATGCACAGTACTCAAACCATTGCTGTATTAATTGCCGGCGGGGCAAGCTTGCTAATAGCTTCGTTTTTACAACCCAAACCGGATGTCTCTCTAGCAAAAAACCCTTAAAATCGTCGGATGTATGATTCCCACAGCGCATAAAATTCAAACATGGCAAGAAGCTCAAAAGCAAATAGCTCAATGGCAAGAGCTAGGCGGGAAAGTTGTATTTACCAATGGATGTTTTGATATTTTACATTTAGGGCACATCGATTACCTCGAAAAAGCGAGAGCTTTAGGCGATCGGATGGTCGTGGGGTTAAACTCCGATTGGTCGGTACGGAAGTTAAAAGGAGCAGAGCGACCAATCACTCAAGAGTATGCACGTGCTCGCATGTTAGCATCACTCGCCTTTGTCGATTTGGTGGTCATTTTCACTGAAGATACTCCCTTGCAATTAATTGAGTGCCTCAGCCCCAATATTTTGGTAAAAGGCGACGACTACCAAGTAGAGAATATCGTGGGTGCCGATTATGTGAGAAGCCAAGGCGGCACGGTAAAAACCATTGCACTAGTTCCGGGAGTTTCAACTACGCAACTTATTGAACGCATTCGGCACGTAAACCCGACGAGCTAGCAACTATTTGGCTTTGATGATTCGGGCAATTTGGTGCGATAGCTCTACAAAAGTGATTTTTGCACTAGCATTTCGTTCTATATGATAGTAGGCATCGTTAAATTCTTTTACAAAACGTTCGAGGTTGTTTTCGTTGACCACTTTCGAGAAATTCTTCACAAACTCTAAGCGTTCACCTTCGAGCCGTACAAGTTGCTCACCCGAAAACTTCCACAGCATGGCATCGCGAATAACGTTCAGGCTGTAGCGTAATAGTGCTTTCTGAGGGTCTTTGCCCATTCGGTTAAACTGTTCTGCTGCTTCCAAAATTTCCATGTAGTCGCTTTTGAAGCATGAGCGCATCCAAGTACGAAACAAGTCGCCGTGGTCTTCGTGGGTATCGGAAGCAAGCCGCATCGCCTCGCGTAGGTTTCCTTCTGCCATGTAGGCAATTTGAGCCGCGCGAGCTTCTGCTAGCCCATATTCTTTGGTTAAGTAAGAGCAAATTTCTGCATCTTGAAACGGTCGAACGTGCACAATTTGAGTGCGCGATAAAATAGTGGGTAAAATGGCTTCGGCATTGTTGCTCACCAAAAGGAACAACGTTTTTTCAGGAGGTTCTTCCAAAATTTTTAAAATCGCATTTGCCGCGGTAGGGTGCATAAGTTCGGGCAGCCAGATTAGCATTACCTTGTACTCTGCTTCGAACGATTTGAGGGATAAATTACGGACGATTTGCCGGCTTTCTTCGCGTGAAATTTGGCTTTGTTTGCTTTCGGTACCAAAGTGGGTGGTCCAATCATTCAGCGAACCATAGGGATTTTCGAGCAAAAATGTGCGCCATTCGGGCAAAAACAGTTCACTAATGGGTTTGCTTGTTATCTTTTTTGTGGTAGCCACAGGGTACACAAAATGCAAATCGGGATGTATCAATTTCTTGTACTTTCGATATATGGGGTTGTCTTCATCGCACTCCCCGTTTTCTGTTTTTGTTGTACAATTAATGTATGCAGCATACGCTAACGCCAACGCAAGCTGTGCATTGCCTTCTCTGCCAAGAAATAACTGTGCATGGGCAACATGGCTGTGTTGGGTTGATGCCACAAGCGCTTCTTTTACATCGGCCATGCCGGGAATATCGCTAAACTGCATAGAAAATAAAGCCTTAATTTCGTAAGAGATGCGCAAAGCTACAGCGCCCTGCGAGATTATCTTGCATATTCTCTAAATCAAAAATAGTAATGAAAGCAAATGAAATTATCAGGAGAGTTACAACATATCGTCAATAATTTGCCACAGGAGCCTGGAGTTTACAAATTTTTTAATGAAAAGGGGGATATCATCTATATAGGAAAGGCAAAAAGCTTGAAAAACCGCGTGAGTAGCTACTTTGTGAAACAGTCGTCGGTAAACCGTAAAACGCTTCGGCTCATTGGTGAAATCCGCCATTTAGAGTATACAGTAGTGAACACAGAGTTTGATGCTCTTCTTTTGGAAAATAATCTGATTAAAGAAAACCAGCCGAAGTACAACATATTATTGAAAGATGATAAAAGCTACCCCTACATCTGCGTTACAAACGAGCGATACCCTCGCGTATTCTCAACGCGCCGCACCGATGCCAAAGAACATCAGTATTTTGGCCCTTATGCGAGCGTAGGCGCCATGAATACGTTACTCGAATTGTTTCGTCAATTATTCCCTTTGCGAACGTGCAATTATCTTCTTAGTGAAGAAAACGTAGCGAACAGCAAATTCAAAGTGTGCCTAGAGTACCACATTCAAAATTGCATGGGACCGTGCGAAGGCTTGCAGCCCGAAGCAGAATACCAAGCCGATATCGACCAAGTAGTCGATATCTTGAAAGGAAACTTAAGTCCGGCAAAGCAATATTTTAAAGAACAAATGGTTGCTGCAGCAGAAAAAATGGAATTTGAAAAAGCAGCGATGTTCAAAAAAAAGTATGAGATTATCAGCCGTTTTCAGAATAAATCGTTGGTTACCAACCCGAAGGTTTCAGAACTGGAAGCCTACTCCATTGTATCAGATGAGGACTTTGCCTATGTTAACTTTATTAAAATCACCAATGGTTGCATCACCCAAACCGAAACCGTTCAGTTCAAGAAAAAACTCGACGAACCCGAAGAAGAAATTCTAGCCTTTGCCATTCTGGATTTTCGTGGGAAGTTTCGGACTGCCTCGCGCCGTGTTGTAGTAAACAAAGCCCCCGCCCTAGAACTCCCCGATGTAGAGGTCATTATACCTAAAATAGGTGATATGAAGAAACTTATAGGGCTTTCGTTAAAAAATGCACTCTATTACAAAAAAGAGAAAGAAAGCGTGAAAATGGAGTTGTTGAAAAATAAAAACAAAAATTATACGCTACTCCAACTCAAAGCAGATCTAAACCTAAAAGAATTCCCCCGACACATCGAATGTTTCGATAATTCGAATATTCAAGGGACTAACCCCGTAGCGGCAATGGTTTGTTTTAAAGATGGCAAGCCTGCAAAAAAG